>DASXMT010000542.1:0-9725 GCA_036495505.1 Acidimicrobiales bacterium
TCGTGGCTTGGTTGAGGGCAGTCGAGTCAACCTTGAAGGTCCCCTTCTTGAGGGCGATGACCACGAAGTTTCCGTTCTTATCGACCTTACCGTTCTGGTCGGTCGAGGTGGCGGTGCCGTAATCGCCGATGGCGCCTGTTATGACGATCGTGGATTTTGCTCCGTTGCTCGGCGTCACGTACACCGAGATCTGTCCGCTACTGGGACTAGCAGATGCGGCTTGAGCGGTGGCCCCCACACTCCCCGCCAGGGCGCACCCGAGCACGACTCCACCAATAGCTGCTCTTGCGACACGCATAGTGATTCCCCCTTCACACTGTGTAGTGAATAGGAACAAGTAAATAGGAAGACGATCCTCATTTCAAGGTGTTGGGCATGGTTCACGAGAAGTGAGGGCGAGAGGAGCACTCTAGGAGTCTTGGCTCATGTCGAGGCCGGTCACGTGAAACGAGGCACTTTGAACCCCGGGCCGCATCAAGTTCTGCTCAAGAGTGGGTTTGACCACTTGGGCCGGAAGGGCATCCGGAAAGGCGGTCGATATGACCTCGGCTCGTGCTGGTCGAGCGGATCGGCCGGGCATGACTTACATTGACGCTCGTGGAGCTCATCGACCTTTCAGACTTTGGTCCGGATGACTTCGAACAGATCGTGGATGGAGAGACGGATCCCTTCGGTACTGAGCACTTGGGGATTGTTTGGCGGGATAAGAGCGGTCACATCGGACTGTCGATGGAAGGTCGACTCATCGGGCACGCAGGCTGGGTTCCTGTGCGGGTGCAAGGACCGACGGGGCAGATCGTAAACGTCTTAGGGCTCGGGGGAGTGATGGTTCATCGCGATTTCCGTGGCAACGGGGCCGGTCGCCGGGTCGTCATCGGAGCGATGAAGAGGATGGCGGACCTCGGTGGATCAGTCGGGATGTTGTTCTGCCGGTCAGAGCGATTGCCTTTTTACGAGCGCATGGGATGGTTCCACATCGACAAAACGGTCACGGCGGATCAGCCGACCGGACTGATCACCATGCCCCTCAACATTTGCTGGACGCCACTGGTTGAAGGAGCACTCCTTCCAACAACAGACCTTCATCTCGAGGGCTTACCCTTTTAGCCAGCCTCACTCGAACGGTAAGTCCTCCACTACCTGCGCTCGGTAATTGCTCTCGGTCTCAGCAGGGATTGGTTGGGTCGACGATTTGGTCTCGGGATGTCGACTGCTCCCCCACGGCAGTGGGAAGCACGCGCAGCTCCGGTTGGACAATGACCGCGATGGGTATAGGCCACGGCAACCAACAGAACGCCCGGCACTGACGGCAATGCCAGAAGGTTCGTTGGTGACACGACAAGGTGGTGCCAAGACAAGAGGCACGGCAGCTTCAGAAAGGTGATGGATCCCACATGACACTGTTCTCAGCTTTGGAGGATCTACCCGTCCGGATCGCCACTGGAGGCTTCATCTTGAGTTCGGGATTGGACAAGCTCGAGGCCGACAAGGAGCGGGCCTCCGGCCTCCACGGCTTCGCCACCGGCGCCTATCCATTCCTGGGCTCGGTCCCCCCGGAGCGCTTCGCCAAGGCGCTCGCCGTCAGCGAGGTCGGTCTCGGAACTGCCCTGTTGCTGCCCGTTGTGCCCTCTCGACTCGCGGGCGCCGGCCTGGCCGCGTTTGCCGGCGGGTTGCTCGGCCTCTATCTCCGCACCCCGGGCATGCGCCAGGAGGGCAGTCTCCGTCCCACCGAGCAAGGCATACCCCTGGCCAAGGACATCTGGATGCTTGGCGCCGGCCTCTCCCTGGTTGCAGCCGACCGGCGCCGGACCCGGCGAAACCGCCGAAACCGAGAGGGATCGCGCCAGGCATGATCGAGAGCGCGCTCAGGGACCGGTCATGCACGATGGGTGTTTGACGGCTCCGCGTGCGCGTCCACCTGGCTGATCCAGGTGGCGTACATCTCGGCGTAGCGGCCTCCGCGCGCAACGAGCTCGGCGTGGGAACCGACTTCGACCACCCGGCCTTCGTCCACCACCACGATGCGGTCGGCCCGCATGGCGGTCGACAGCCGGTGAGCGATCAGGATGGCGGTGCGATTCTCGAGCAGCACATCGAGGGCCGCCTCGATCATCGTCTCCGATTGCAGGTCGAGGTTCGACGTGGCCTCGTCGAGGACCAGCACCCGGGGGCGGGTCAGGAAGGCCCGGCCGAGGGCGATGAGTTGCCGCTCGCCCGACGACAGGGTCTGGCCCCGCTCGTGGACGACGGTGTCGATCCCGTTGGGCGTGCGCTCGATCACCTCGCCCAGGCCGACCCGCTCCACTGCTTCGTGGATCTCGGCGTCCGACGCGTCCGGCCGGGCGAAGGCGATGTTCTCCCCGATGGTCCCGGCGAAGAGGAAGGGCTCCTGGGGGACCACGCCGAGCTGGCGGCGCAACGACAACATGGTCACATCCCGGAGGTCGTGCCCGTCTATGAGGACCCGGCCCGAGGTGGGGTCGTAGAAGCGGGTCACCAGCTTGGCCAGCGTGGACTTGCCCGCTCCTGTCGGCCCCACGAAGGCCACCGTCTCGCCCGGCGCGATCCGGATGTCCACGTGCTCGATGACGGGGACGTCGGGGTCGTACCCGAACGAAACGTCGTCGAAGACGATCTCGCCGTCGATGGGTGGGAGCTCCACGGCGTCGCGCGACTCGGTCACGGTGGGCTTGGTCTCGAGCAGGGCACGGAGCTTGGTCACCGACGACTGACCCTGTTGGTAGGTGTTGTACTGCTGCACCAGGAGCTGGATGGGCTGGAAGAACCGGTTGAGGTACAAGAAGAAGGCGAACAGGGCACCGACGGACAGCGTGTGGTGCAGCACCATCTCCCCGCCGATGGCCAACAAGGCGGCCTGGCCGAGCACACCGAGCATCTGGGTCCCCGGGCCGTACACGGCGTTCACGTGAGCGGTGTAGTTGTTGGCGTCCCGGTAGGCACCGACCACGTTGCGGTGGTGGATCACGTTCTGGCGTTGGCGGTTGTGGGCGGTCACGATGCGCACGCCGTGCAGGCTCTCCGACAGGTCGGCCAGGACGTTGGCGATGCCGTCCCGTACCCGGTCATAGCCCCGCTCGGACGCCCGTTTGAACCAGATGGACGCCACCACCAGGACGGGAATGATCAAGAACACGGTGATGGCGGCCAGCTCCACGTTGGTGGTGAACAGCACCACCGTGATCACCACCATGGTGAGCCCCTGGATGGCAAGTTGCGACAGGCCGTCTTGAAGGAGCTGCTGGAGGTTCTCGATGTCGCTGGTCATCCGGCTCATGATCACGCCGGCCTTCTCCTCGGTGAAGAACCCGAGCGAGAGCCGCTGGAGGTGGGTGAAGATGGTGATCCTCAGGTCGTTCATCACCCAGGCCGCGATTCGCCCGGTCACCCGAACCTGGGCCCGTTGGGACAATGCGGTAGCCACGATGGACACCAGGTACGCGGCGGCCATGATGGCCACCAGGACGAAGCTCTTGTGACTGCCCACGCTGGCGTTGATGGCGATCTCGGTGAGCTTGGGCCCAGCTTGCGACACAACGGCGATGACCACCACCAGCAAACCGGCCAGCGCCAGCATGCCGGGGTACTCCATGAGGAGGCGCCACAGGGTGAGGCTGCGCCCTTCCATCTCCGTGCCGTTCTGGGTGAAGACGAGGTCTGGTTCGGGGTACTCGGGCTCCGACTGCAACAGCCGGTCCACGCCGTCCTGCAGCTCGGAGGGGATGCCGGCAAAGGGCAGCCCCGGCGCGGCGGAACGGCCGAACCCTCCGGGGGCGCCACCGCCCATACCCCAGGTCACAGGTTCCCCCCGGTACTCCGGGCTGAACCAACCGGGTCAGGAAGTCCGGCGTCGGTCCCATGTCCGTTGCCGTTGCCGTTACCCATGCTCGTACCGTTGGTCGAGGCGAGCCCTTCCTCCACGTCGGGCTCGAGGTCGTCCACCGCTTGGGCCAGGACCTCGCCGTAGAGGGGGGTCGTCTCCAGCAGTTCGGCGTGGGTGCCATCGGCCACGATCCGGCGCTGGTCGAGGAGCACGACCCGGTCGGCCAGCGAGATCGTCGAGAGCCGGTGGGCGATGATCAGCGTGGTGCGTCCCTCCATCAGCACCCGCAATCCGGCATGGATCTCCAGTTCGACCTGGACGTCGATGGCGCTGGTGGCGTCGTCGAGCACGAGGATGGGCGGGTTGACCAGCAGCGTCCGGGCGATGGCGATGCGCTGGCGCTGGCCTCCCGACAGCGTGTAGCCGCGCTCGCCGACCACGGTGTCGTACCCGTCCTCTAGCCCGGTGATGAACTCGTGAGCGCCCGCCGCTCGCGCCGCCGCCTCGATCTCGTCGAACGAGGCATCGGGCTTGCCGTATGCGATGTTGTCCCGCACCGACACCGAGAACAGGAAGGGCTCGTCCAGCACGATGCCGATGTTGGCCCGCAGGCTGTCCATGGTCAGGTCGCGGATGTCGTGGTCGTCGATGCGCACCGATCCGCTGTTCACGTCGTAGAAGCGGGTCAACAACCGGGACACCGTCGACTTCCCGGCGCCGGTCCGTCCCACCAGGGCGACCGTCTCGCCGGGGGCGAGGTGCAGGTTGAAGTCGGCCAGCACCGGGTTCTCGTCCTCGCCGCCATAGGCGAAGCGCACGTCGGTGAAGCGCACGTCGCCCCGGGACTCGGTGAGATCGATGGCGTCGGGCTTGTCGATGACCGTGGGCTGCTCGTCCAGGATCTCGTAGATCCGGTCGGCCGACGCCGCGGCCCGCTGGCCCATCATGATCAGCATTCCCAGCATCATGAACGGGGCCTGCAGCATCAACAGGTAGGAGTTGAAGGCCAAGATGGCCCCGATGCCCAGGTGGCCGTGGATGACCATGTACCCACCGAACAGCAGCACCAGGGCCAGGCCCACCTGGGGCAGGTTCTGGACGGCGGGGGTGAACCGGGCCCGGATGTCGGCGTCTTTGATATAGCCCCACTGCACCCGGTCAGTGGCTCGGGACAGGTTCCGGAGCTGCTGCTCCTCGGCGGCGAAGGACTTGACCACCCGGACTCCGTTGACGTTCTCGTCGACCACGGTGGCCACCTCGGCCAGGCGGGCCTGGATGATCCACGACACCGGGAACATGGACCGGCGCATGCGCACCCCGACGAAGAAGACCAAGGGCATGGTAGCCATGGCCACGAAGGCCAACGGCACGTTGATCGAAAGCATGAACCCGAAGGCGACGACGGCGATGGAGCACTGGACCAGGATGAGCGGGGCGAAGGTCATGTACATCTGGACCGAGCGGATGTCCGAGTTGGCCCGGGAGATCAACTGGCCCGATTGCACTCGGTCATAGAAGGCGAACGACATCTTCGTCAGGTGCTCGTAGATGATGTTCCGCAGGTCGTACTCGAAGTTGTACGCCGTCTCGAACAGGAACAGGCGGGAGATGTAGCCGGCGATGCCGCCGGCTACGGCCAGCCCCACGATCCACCAGACGTAGTAGCTCAGAGGCACGGTGTGGCTCTGGATGGAGTTGGTGATGGCATGGTTCAACAGGTTGGGGATCTGGACCTGGAGGACCAGCCCGACGAAGGTCAGGACCATCGAAATGATGAACACGACCTTGTGGGCGCGCATGACCGGGAGGGCCCGACGCAGCCAGGACTTGGATCGGTCGGGATCGATGGTGGCCCGGGGCGCCTCATAGCGCGCTTTCTCGGTCATCGGGACGAAGTCCGTGCCCTGCTCGTCGGTGGCCGCCCGCTTGCGAGTGGGCAGCTTCATCGGGTCACCCTCCGCACCAGTCGGTAGGCGCCGAAGGCGCGCCGCCAGGCCAGCAGTCCGCCCAACGCCCGTTCCGTTTCGCACGCATCATCCAGGCAACCGGCGATGTCGTGCAGACGGGCCGAGGTGGCGGCGTCGGCCGTGTCCAGCACGCCGCGGCCCTCGGCGGTGAGCACATGATCGACCTGTCTCCGGTCCGAAGCCACATGCCGGCGCTCCACCAGCCCCCGGGCCACCAGGCCATCGACGATGGAGGTCACGCTGGACGGCCGGACGGCCAGACGCTCGGCCAGATGGGACTGCACTGCGGAGCTCTCGTCCAGCAGGCTCAGGACCCGGTATTGGGGCAAGGAGAGGTCAACGGAGCTCAGGCCGATCTCCACCTGCTTGGCCATCCAGGCTGCCGTGCGGCCAGGTTTCGGGTCGCGTTCGCCCGCCGTTGGTTCGACTCTCACATAGTTAGGATACCGAACTAACCCGTGGCTCCAGTCCACCATCGGGTTTAACGTTCCCCCATGACCCGGCGGCATCACCTGGAGATGGGAGATGTCTCCTGGCCGCGGGTCGGCTTGTCCGCGCTGACCGCCTGCCTGGTCACCGTCCCGCTAGCCGTGGGCTTCGCCACCGGGCACTCGGTGGACGGGGCCATTGGCACGTTGGGGGCGTACCTCTGGACCGTCAGCCACGTAACGGGCAAGCGCCCGATCGGACTGCCCATCAGCGTGGTGACGATCCTCCTCCTGGGGCTGGCCGGGGCGACCGGCGCGCTGGGCGGACGATATCTGTGGTTCTTGGTGCTGATGGTGGTGTTGTGGGCCACGGCGCAAGCCGTCACCGACGTGGCCGGCGGCCCACTGCGCGCTCCTGTCGCCCTCTCCGCCCTGTGCATGTTGGTGTCGGCCATCGATGGCGGCCACACCATCACCGGCTCCCTCTGGCAGGGGCTGCTCACCCTGAGCGGCGCGGCGTGGATCGCCGGCACCGAGGTGGTCCGCCATCTGCCGTGGCGATCTCCTGGGCCGGTAACCGGCGTGGGCTTCAAAGCTCTCGGACCGGCGTGGCCCGAGGCGCGCGGCTACGCCCTGCTCTTGGTCATTCCCACGACATTGGCTGCGGGCATTGCCGGCACCTTTCAAATCTCCCACGGCGCGTGGACGGCGACAACGGTCTTGCGCGTCCTTCGGCCCGACCAGGCGTCGACGGTCACCAGGGGCAAACAGCGGGCCGCCGGGACCGTTGCCGGTGCCATGCTGGCTGCCGTCCTGCTGGCCGCGGCTCCCGGCGCAGTGACGGCGGTGGTCGTCATGGTGATGGCCGTGACCGCCATGCAGCTGGTCGGGCCGCGCCGGTATGCGTGGTACACGTTCTTCTTGACCCTGATCGCCCTCCAGATCAGCTCCGTCGGCCATCCTCGCGATTGGGGGATCGCAGCCATCCGGGCCGTGCTCACCCTGGTGGGATCGGCGGTTGCCGTGATCAGCAGCCTGATCTATGACCGCCTGACCACCCGGCTCGCCAAGTAGTGCTCAGGGGAGGGGCTCCCTCCGGTTGAACGAGGCCAGGGCGAACTCCACCAGGATCGGACGCAGCTCGGGCAGGTGATCGATCTGGTCGGCTCGGATGTAGCTGTAGACCCTGGCGTAGATTCCCCCGATGACCAAGGGCACGAGGTCGGAGGTGGAGATGGCCAGCCCGGGCGTCGGGGTGGCATTGGCGAACATCGAGAACGATCGCTCGAAGTCCGCGTCCACCCGTTTCATGACGTTCGGTCCCACCTTGACTGCTTCGACGGCGAAGAACCGGGCAAAGGGCTGGTTGTCCACCAGGATCTGCAAGAACTCGCTGATGCCCGCCTCGACCCGCTCGCTCCACGGGACGTCGCCGGCCAGGTACGCCTGGCCGACCCGATCGAACAGGATCGTCACCCCGGCGTCGTAGGCAATCAGGAACAGCTCTTCTTTGGTCTCGAAGTACTCGTAGAAGGTATTGAAGGCCACACCGGCACGGCGGCAGATGGCCTTGATTCCTGCGCCCTCATAGCCCTCCTCCGCCACGACCTGGACGAAGCCGTCGATGAGCCGGTCCCGTTGCACCTGGCGCACGTGCTCACGAGGCAAGCCGTGTCCGCCCACCTTCAGTGCACGCGACGGATCGAGGGGCGAACGGGTGCCGGGCAGGATGGCTGCGTCCGCTTCGTCGTCGCTCGGGGTCACGGCATCGGTGGACCCGACCTCGTGGCTACCGATCGCCTGGTTCGCCTGAGATCCTCTGGCCGGGTGTGCCTGTGCGCTCGCCGGAGGGGCCGTGTTCTGGTGGCGGGTGGGGCACATGTGAAGACCCTTTGGTAGGGGGGCGGTGGACCCCCGCAGTTGTCGGGACGGGCACGCCGGGCCGATGGTGTTGTCGTAGCCGCCGTTTATCGGGATTTCTGATCCGTCTGGGCTTCATACTCTATCTACGAGATAGCCCGTGATGCCCAGCTGACGGGCCTATGCTCACGCGTGTGACCGACGTCCTGGCCGTGGCCAACCAGAAGGGCGGGGTGGCCAAGACGACCACGGTGCATTCGTTGGGCGTGGCCATGGCGGAGCTCGGCCGCCGGACTCTGGTCGTCGACCTGGATCCGCAGGCCTGCTTGACGTTCTCTCTCGGCTTCGATCCCGACCGGCTCGATCAGTCGCTCCACGACGTGTTCGTCCGACGCACCAAGGTGGCCGACGTCTGCCTTCCCGTTCCCGACGTCTCCGGGCTCACGTTGGTGCCGGCCACCATCGATCTGGCCGGCGCCGAGGTCCACTTGTTGACCCGGACCGGCCGCGAGCACGTCCTGGCCCGAGCGCTTGAGCCGGTGCTCGATCAGTACGACATGGTGCTCATCGACTGCCCGCCCTCCCTCGGCGTGCTCACCATCAACGGTCTGACCGCGGCAGGTTCGGTGCTCATCCCCCTCCAGTGCGAGGCACTGTCCAATCGCGGGGTGGGCCAGCTTCTCGACACCATCGAGGACGTACGCGCCTTTGCCCACGCCGATCTGGCCATCCGGGGGGTGATCGCCACCATGTACGACGAGCGCACCCGCCATGGTCGCGCCGTGCTCGAAGAGGTCAGGACCCAGTACGGGCTCACCGTGATGCAGCCCCCGGTTCGCAAGTCGGTCCGCTTCGCCGAAGCCCCGGCCGCCGGTAAGTCGATCTTGCAGCACGCCCCCTCTTCACCCGGCGCCGAGGCCTATCGCTCGTTGGCCCGGCAGCTGGTCGGATGACCGACGGGCCCGACCCGCTCGGAAAGCGGGCCCTGTTCTGGATGCCGGTGGAGTCGACCGCTCCTGACCGTGGCCCGGCGACCGGAGAGGAATCGGGTGGCCCTCGTCGGGCGCGGCCCCTGGGCAAGCACGCGCTGTACTCCGACGCCGACCCTGACCGTCACGCTTCCACACCACCATCGCCGGGCGACCCCATGCCCGACCGCGGGGTCTTCACGGTGAACTGTTCGGCCTGTGGCGAGACCAAGCGGATCGGCGTCCTCGACCTCCTCGTCCTCCAGTTCCCCTTCGGGATCTGGTTCCCGGGGCGAACGTTCGACCACAAGATGACCTGTCCGGCCTGTCGCCGCCGGACATGGCTCAGCGTCACCCTTTTTCGGTGAGCCTTCCCACCGTCGTGGGCCTGACCATGATGCGACTGGTTGCCGCGTCGTCCGACCAGCAGCTCCCCGGTGGGTTCGTAGGCAGGTTGCTCCACTTCCATGGTCCGGCCGCCTATGCGCTGGTGGGGTCCTTGGCCTTTGCCGAGGCGGCTCTACTCGTCGGGTTCTTCATTCCGGGTGAGACGGCCGTGGTCATCGGGGGCGTGTTGGCCGGCCTGCACCAGGTCAACTTGGAGACCATGATCGTGGTCGTGGTGGTGTGCGCCATCGCTGGAGACTCGGTCGGCTTCGAG
>DASXMT010000543.1:0-6094 GCA_036495505.1 Acidimicrobiales bacterium
CAAATCCCTCGACGGCGGCCAGGACGGGCTTGGAGGTTACCAACCGGGTGGGACCCATTGGACCTCGACCCTCCTGCCTGATAGGTCGGGGATCGCCTTCCGAGAAGGCCAACAGGTCGGCCCCGGCGCAGAACGTGTCCCCCGTGCCGGTGAGCACGGCGACCCGGGCCGCCTCATCTCCTTCGAAGCGCTCGAAGGCCTCGAGCAGCAATCGAGCGGTCGCACCGTCGACCGCGTTGCGTCGCTCCGGCCGGTTGATGGTCACGATGGTGACCGGCCCCCGGCGATCGACCAGGACCGGGCCGGTTGTCGGTCCGGTGGGGCTGCAGGAAGTCACGAGGCGGGTCCATCGGTCAGGGTAAGCACGTGGGCGATTCTGGCAGACCGGTGTGGGTGACGGGGTGGCCGTCGGCCTGAAGCAGCCCGGCCACGTCCCATCAGGACTGTCCGCCTTTAAATCACGACCTAGCCGGTCGACAATAAGGAGGCAATCGTCTACGCTGGGGGCTACTCCAAGATCCGTAGATCCATCTCACGCTCACCGCACACAGGAGGACATCACATGGCAATTCGTCTGGGCGACACCGCCCCCGATTTCACCGCAGACACGACCGAGGGGACCATCAACTTCCACGAGTACCTCGGCGACAGCTGGGGAATCCTGTTCTCCCACCCCAAGGACTTCACCCCCATCTGCACGACCGAGCTGGGTGCCTTCGCCAAGGCCAAGCCCGAGTTCGACAAGCGCGACACCAAGCTCATCGGGCTGTCGGTCGACGATGTCACCTCGCACGGCAAGTGGGCCTCTGACATCGAGGAGACCCAGGGCGCGGCCCTCAACTTCCCTCTGATCGGCGACGAGGACCGCAAGGTGGCCGATCTCTACGACATGATCCACCCGAACGCCAACGACACCCTTACGGTGCGTTCGGTGTTCATCATCGGACCGGACAAGAAGGTGAAGCTGACCCTCACCTACCCGGCCTCCACCGGTCGCAGCGTGGATGAGATCCTTCGGGTTCTCGATTCGCTCCAGCTCACCGCCGACTACAAGGTGGCCACTCCGGTGAACTGGAAAGACGGGGACGACGTGGTGATCGTGCCGGCCGTGTCGGACGAGGAGGCCAAGGACCGGTTCCCCAAGGGGTACAAGGCGCTCAAGCCCTACCTACGGCTGACCCCTCAACCCAACAAGTAAGCCTGAGGGCCGCCGGACGGCCCGATGACGCACACTCGGATCCGGTCCGACGGGCCGGATCCGAGTCGTTGCGCGCCGAGTTGACAGACTCCCAGGGCTTGCCCGGCCAGCACTTCTGCTAGGATCTTTGTGAGGCGCGCCCCATTGGAGGGCCCCTGTCGGTGGTCCCTTCTGGAGATTCGCCACCGACAACGACATCCCAGAGGTCATTACCCGCACATGCCCGACAAGCAGGCCACAATTACCGAATACCGCCTCCACGAGACGGACACCGGTTCACCCGAGGTACAGATCGCGATCCTCACCGAACGCATCTCACACCTCACCGAGCACCTCAAGGTGCACAAGGGCGACCACCACACCCGACGGGGGCTGCTGAAGCTCATCGGCCGGCGCAGGCGTCTCCTGGACTACGTGAGGGACAACGACGTCGAGCGCTACCGGACCATCATCAGCCGCCTAGGCCTGCGTCGCTAACAACCAGTTCTCGTCATCGCCCGGCTTCGGCCGGGCGATGACAATTCCACCGGCCGTTGCCGGCGGAGCAATACGCCGGCCGGCCGCAGCGCGGCGGACCGGCACTCAGAAACCAAACAGGGCTCCCTCAGAGGTCCAGTCACCAGTTGCCGATCACCCGGCCTTCGCCAGACGGAGATGGGGTGCTCGACCACTGGCAACTGGCTCGAGCTGCCCCCGAGAAACAAGGAGCGTCATGACCGACGCCATCACCGTATCGGCCCCCATCAGTGGCACCGATCGCACACTCACATTTGAAGCGGGCAAGTTGGCCCAGTTGGCCGACGGCGCCGTCGTCGGACGCATCGGCGACACCGTCCTCCTGGCCACGGCCACGGCTTCCCGATCGGTTCGGGAGGGCACGGACTTCTTCCCCCTGACCGTCGACATCGAAGAGCGCACCTATGCGGCCGGGAAGATCCCCGGCTCGTTCTTCCGCCGGGAGGGCAAGTCCTCCGACCAGGCCATCCTGACCGACCGCCTGATCGACCGCCCCCTCCGGCCCTCGTTCCCCAAGGGCTTTCGTAATGAGGTCCACATCGTGGGCACGATCCTCGGGGCCGACCAGGTGAACCCGCACGACGTGCTGGCCATCAACAGCGCGTCGGCGGCCCTGATGTTGTCCGGGATCCCCTTCGACGGGCCCATCGGCGCCGTCCGCGTCGCCTATTCGATCGAGGGCGACTGGATCCCGCACCCCAGCTTCCAAGAGGGTGAAGACTCGACCTTCGAGCTGGTCGTCGCCGGCCGGGCGCTGAGCGACGCCGATGACGCCGACATCGCCATCATGATGGTGGAAGCTGGCGGCACCGAGCGCTCGTGGCAGTACTACGGGGAGGGTGCTCCCAGGGTCACCGAGGACGTGCTGACCGAGGGCCTCGAGGCGGCCAAGACCTGGATCCGCGAGTCGATCGTCCTCCAGCGCCAGCTGGTGGCGGCCTTCGTCGCAGCCCGCGGGCCCATCGAGGCCTTGGAGTTCTCGACCTTCTCCGACTACGGCGAAGACGTCTGGGAGCGGGTCGCCGCAGTGGGAACGGGCCTGGTCCAAAAGGCCAACGGCTTCACGGCCAAGGCCGAGCGGAACGCCGCGCTGGACGAGGCGACGAAGTCGATCATCGCCACCTTGGCCCCGGAGTTCCCCGATCGGGAGCGCGAGATCAAGGCTGCGGTCAGGGGCCTGACCAAGAAGCTGGTCCGCAAGCGGATCGTCGACGAGGGGCTCCGGATCGACGGGCGGACCACGTCCCAGATCCGCCCGCTGTCGGCCGAGGTGGACCTGCTCCCCACCGCCCACGGCTCTGCCCTCTTCCAGCGGGGTGAGACCCAGGTACTGAACGTGACCACACTGGGCATGCCCCGGATGAACCAGCTGTTGGACACCATCACCCCGGTGGAGACCAAGCGGTACATGCACCACTACAACTTCCCGCCCTTCTCGACCGGCGAGACGGGCTTCATGCGGGGCCCGAAGCGGCGGGAGATCGGCCACGGGTTGTTGGCCGAGCGGGCGCTCCTGCCCGTCGTCCCCTACGAGGAGGACTTTCCCTACACCCTCCGCGTCGTGTCCGACGTCCTGTCCTCAAACGGCTCGACGTCGATGGCCTCGGTGTGCGGATCGTCACTGTCGCTGATGGCAGCAGGGGTGCCCATCAAGGCGCCGGTGGCCGGTATCGCCATGGGCCTCGTCTTCGACGAGGGCACGTACGTGACCCTCACCGACATCCTGGGCAGCGAGGACGCATTCGGGGACATGGACTTCAAGGTGGCAGGGACCAAGGACTCGGTCACCGCCCTCCAGTTGGACACCAAGATCGACGGACTGCCCGCCGACGTGCTGTCCAAGGCCCTTCACCAGGCCAAGGAGGCTCGCCTGGCCATTCTCGAGGTCATGGGCGGCGCCATCGACGGTCCCCGCGACCACGTGGCCGACGCCGCTCCGAAGATCGTGTCCTTCGAGATCCCCATGGACAAGATCGGCGAGGTCATCGGGCCCAAGGGCAAGGTCATCAATGCGCTGCAACAAGAGACCGGAGCCGACATCGCCGTCGACGACGACGGGATGGTGGGCACGGTTACCATCGGGGCCAAGGACGGCAACGCCGTCGAAGAGGCCCGTCGACGCATCTCCACCATCCTCGACCCGCCGTTGGCCGAGGTGGGCGCGGTGTATCCCGGCAAGGTGGTCAACATCACCAAGTTCGGCGCCTTCGTCAACATCCTTCCCGGTCGAGACGGGCTACTGCACATCTCCAAGATCGGCCAGGGCAAGCGCGTCGAGCGGGTCGAGGACGTGCTCGACCTGGGCCAGAGCGTCGAGGTGAAGGTGGACGACATCGACCCTCAGGGCAAGGTGTCGCTCTCTCTGGCCGGAGACCCGCCGGCGGCTGACGCGTCCGGAGGCGGCAACGGGTCGCGGGAACGCCCATCGAGCGACCGGGGCCGGCGGGATGACCGTGGCGATCGTGCCGGCCGCAGCGAGGCCACCACGACCGCGGTCCCCTCGTCCGCCGCTTCGTTCGAGGATGCCTTCCAGGCTGAGCTGGTCGAGGAGTTCGGCGACCTCGGTCCCGAGGCCGCCGCCGCGCCGAGCGAGCAGTCGTCGGGTGGAGGCGATCGCCGTCGGGGCGGACGCCGCCGTCGGTGAGTGAAGCTGCCGGGTTGCCGGCAGGGACACCGAACCGGTGATCCGAACCGAGACACTCCCGTCGGGCATCGTGCTGGCCACCGAGCGCATGAGCGATGCGCGATCGGTGTGCATCGGGTTCTGGGTGGGCACCGGGTCGCGAGACGAAAGCGTCGAGCGGTCCGGTGCCTCCCATTTCCTGGAGCACCTGCTGTTCAAGGGCACGGCTGACCGGTCTGCCTCGGCCATCGCCGAGGCCGTCGACGAGGTGGGTGGGGACTTCAATGCCTTCACCACCAAGGAGTACACGTCGTTCTACATCCGGCTCCTGGCCGAGCACCTGGACCTTGGACTGGACATCCTGTCGGACATCATGTGGCACCCCGCCCTGCGGCAGGACGATCTGGACGCTGAGCGCCAGGTGATCCTGGACGAGATCCTCATGCATGCCGACGAGCCCGCCGACATCGCCGCCGAGGAGTGCTCGGCCGCCCTGTTCCCGGATCATCCGCTCGGTCGTGAAGTCCTGGGCACCGAGTCGTCGATCCGGGCCATGACGGCCGACCAGATCCGTGCGTTCTTCGGCCGGCACTACCGGCCGGGAAACATGGTGGCCTCGGTGGCCGGCGACCTCAACCACGAGGCCGTGGCCGAAGGCATGCAGAAGCGGTTCACCGGCGCCGTCGGGGGCCAGTCACCGGAGCGGACCGCCCCCGGTGCCACCATCGAACCGCTGAGGGTGACCCGCCGGGCCACCGAGCAGGCCCACGTGGTCCTGGGCATCCGCTCGGTCGACCGCTTCGACGACCGCCGCTATGCACTGGCCATCTTGAACCACGTGCTGGGCGGGGGCCTCTCCAGCCGGCTGTTCCAAGAGATCCGTGAACGTCGAGGGCTGGCCTATTCGATCTGGTCGGATCGGGTGGCCTACCGGGATGCCGGCTCGCTGAGCATCGGGGTAGGCACGGCCCCCGAGCACGTCGACGAGGTCCTGGGCATCGTGGTCGGCGAGCTGGCGGTGTTGGGCGACGCCGGGATCACCGATCGGGAGCTGGCCATCGCCCGTGGCAATTTGCGGGCCGAGACCCTTCTGGCCTCGGAGGACTCGGGGGCCAGGATGAGCCGCATCGGCGCCAGCCTGTTGCTGCACGGGGAGATCCTCGAGGTCGACGAGATCCTGTCCCGGGTGGAGGCGGTGTCAATCGACGACGTTCGGTCCGTGGCCGTCGATGTGGCCACCGGCCCCCGGTCCCTGTCTGTGGTCGGGCCGTTCGAGGAGTCATCGTTCGACGTCGACGCCCTCGGGTTGGGCTGAGCGAATCGGAGACGGGGGCGTCGACCAGTAGGGTGGCCGACATGCGCGTGGGGGTGATCGGTGCCGGTGGCCGAATGGGCCGCGAGGTCTGCCGGATGGTGGCTTCGGATCCAGGTCTGGAGCTGGTAGCCGCCGTCGACCCCGAGCTGGCCGGTATCGACCTCCGCCAGGTCACCGGGACCGACGCCGACGGGCTCCAGATCGAGGGACACCTCGACGCCCTGACCCGGTCCGAGGCCGAGGTGGCGGTGGACTTCACCGTGGCCGAAGGGGCACGTGCCTCTTTGGCCTGGTGTGCAGAGGCCGGCATCCACGCCGTGGTGGGGACCACCGGTTTCACCGACGACGACACGGCCGAGCTGGCCCGCCAGTTCGCCGGCCCGGACCACGGCGCTCCCAATTGCGTGCTGGCGGCCAACTTCGCCATCGGGGCGGTCTTGAT
>DASXMT010000544.1:0-13321 GCA_036495505.1 Acidimicrobiales bacterium
ACCGATGACGAGCACCCCGAGCAGAACAAGACAGACCTACCGACCGCAGACCTACCGACCGCAGACCTACCGACCAAGGACCTACCGACCGCCGACCTACCGACCAAGTACCTACAGACCAAGGTCCTGCACAGCACCCATACCGTCCACATCGCCACCGACGCCGAAAAGCACCTGACTCCTTATGAAGCAGCACAGCAAGTGGTGGCCCGACAAGACGTGCATATCGCGCGCGTCTGGCCCATGCGCAGCCCCTCGACCGCACCGCTGGAAGACTCCTCCTCCGCCAGCTTCCAAGACGGTCGCACGGGAATCTCACCCGCAGGCGTTATGCCGGTCGGGGGGCTGCGGATGACCCAGGCGTTCGCTCACGAGCCGGTAATGGCCAACGAGGTCGTCGACCTGTTCGCCCCGGTGTCATCGGGGCTCGTCGTCGACGCCACGTTGGGGGGTGGCGGCCACGCAGTCGCCCTCCTTGACGCCTACCCCGAGATGGAGCTGCTCGGTATCGACCGGGACCCCCGTGCCGTCGAGTCGGCCACGGTCAGGCTGGCCGCCTACGGGAGCCGGGCCACCGTTCGCCGCGCCCGTTTCGACGGCGTCGGCCCCATCGTCTTCGAACATCTGGGCGCCGTGGCCGGAGATCCCAGAGCCAAGGTGTCGGGAGTGCTCTTCGATCTGGGGGTGAGCTCCCCGCAGCTCGATACGACCGATCGCGGCTTCTCCTACCGGCGGGACGCTCCGCTCGACATGCGGATGGATCCGTCCTCCGGGCGCACCGCAGCCGACATCGTCAACGAGAGCCCCGAAGACGTGCTCGTCGACTTGTTCACGGACAACGGCGAAGGCCGCTTTGCCCGACGGATCGCCCGGGCGATCATTGCCGCCCGGCCGATCGAGACAACCGGTCAGCTGGCCGACGTCGTCCGTGCGGCCATTCCCGCCGCCACCCGACGCACCGGAGGCCATCCCGCCCGCCGAGTGTTCCAGGCCATCCGGATCGCCGTGAACGAGGAGCTCGACCAGCTCGATCGGGCACTGGTCGATGCGCTTCGTCTGTTGAAGCCAGGCGGACGCTGTGTCGTCATCTCCTACCATTCCGGGGAAGATCGACTGGTCAAGGCGGCATTTCACGAGGCGGCCACCGGCGGGTGCACCTGCCCTCCCGGCCTACCCTGCGTGTGCGGCGCCGTGGTGGACTACCGCCTGGTCCACCGAGGATCCCGCCGTCCCTCGCCGGCCGAGGTGGAGCGGAATCGCCGCTCCGAGGCGGCCCGTCTCCGGGTCATCGAGCGGATCGATCACGCCGGGTCGGAGCAGGAGGACGCGCAAACGTCCCGGCGCGGCAGCCACGGTGATGTGGCCTGATGGCCCCCGCCTCCTCTTCGGCCGCCGCTCGCCGCGCTGCCGTCCCGGACTCGCGTCGGACCAGCGCAGCACCCGACCCTCGCTCGGTCCGCCGGCGGCCACCGCTTCACATACTGAGCCCGGCCAGCCGGTCGAAGCGCCGCCGCGGCAACCGGATGCTGGTGGTGCTCTCGGCCTTGTTGGTGGTCGGGAGCCTCATGGCCGTGGTTGTCGCCGATGACGTCATAGCCCAGGACCAAGTCAGCCTGTCGGCGGCCCAGCAACAGGTGACCAGCCTGACCAACACCCATCGTGAGCTGCAGATCGACGTATCCGTGCAGCAGGCTCCGCAGGCGGTGGTGAACACGGCCGAGGGACAGCTGGGCATGGTCCCGCCCGGTCAGATCACCGATCTTCCCGAGGTGCCGCTGTCCACCCCGTTGCCCGCTCCCCAGACCGCCCCCATCCCCGCACCGGCCACGACACCACCCGCCGCAGCCGCATCGAGTACCTCGAACGCTCCGCCGAATTAGTGAGCCCGGGTCTTCTTCTCGGGCGACGTACCCGGGCCATGCGTGTGGTCCTGCTCGTCATCTTCGTGGCCCTCGTGGTTCGGCTGATCGCCGTTCAGGAGCTCTCGCACACGCACTATGCGGCGTTGTCCCGGTCGGAGCTGAGCCAGATCGTGTCGGTGCCCGCGCTCCGCGGAGGCATCTACGACCGCAACGGGGAGGTGCTGGCCCTCTCGGTGGCAAAGAAGACGGTGGTGGCAGACCCGTTCCTCATCAAGAAGCCGGCTCGCGCCGCCGCCGCCCTTTCCCCCGTGCTCGGCATTCCGGTGGCCCAGCTGGTACCGGAGCTCTCCGAGCACTCGGGGTTCGTGTACCTGGCCCACCGCATTGACAGCGCAACTGCGGCCAAGGTGACGGCGCTCAACCTGGACGGGATCGACCTCATCGACGAGTCGCAGCGGGTGGAGCCCGATGGGCAGACGGGCGAGCCCGTGATCGGCACGGTCCAGGCCAACGGCAAGGGCGGGTCGGGCCTGGAGTACCAGTACCAGAGTCTGTTGGCGGGCACCGCCGGAAGCAAGGACCTCCTGACCGCCCCCGACGGGGTCTCGTTGCCTGGAGCCGGCTCCACCGGAAAGGCGGCCCACCCGGGGACGGGGTTGGAGCTGACCCTGGACGAGTCCGTCCAGTACGTGGCCGAACAGGCTCTGGGCGCCGAGATCGTGGCCTCGCACGCAACCAGCGGCTCAGCTGTGGTCATGGACGTGAAGACGGGCGACATCCTGGCCATGGCCAATCTCCAAGCGACGCCGGCGGCCACATCCGGCGCGGCCACGGCCCAGAACGTGGCCGATACCACCGGTTCGGCCACCACCGGAGCGGCAACGGTCGGGGGCTCGGCCAGCACGCTTCCCGCCGGTGTCAGTGAGGCGGCATCGAACGCGGCCCTGACCCAGGTTTACGAGCCGGGCTCGGTGTTCAAGCTGGTCACGTTCTCGGCCGCATTGGCCAGTGGCGTGATCACCCCGAACCAGGACTTCACCGTGCCCGACGCGCTTCCCCTCGGGACGTACACGTTCCATGACGCCGAAGACCACGGCTCCGAGAGCCTTTCGGCCACCGACATCATCGCCCAGTCGTCGAACATCGGGACGATCGAGATCGCCGAGCAGTTGGGCGAGAACCGACTGCTCAATCAAATCAGCAACCTCGGTTTCGGAAAGCCCACCGGCCTCAATTTCCCCGGCGAGTCCGAGGGGCTCGTCCCCAACGCCTCGCAATGGACGGGCAGCTCGATCGGCTCGACGCCCATCGGTCAGGCCGACGCCGTGACCGTCCAGCAGGTACTCGACGCGTACAACGCCGTGGCCAACGGAGGCGTGTTCGTCGCACCACAACTGGTCCGGGCCACGGTGGCGCCCAGCGGTTCCGTGCACGCTGAGCCTGCATCGGCCACGCACCGGGTAATCGATCCCACCACCAACGCCGACCTGGTGAAGATGCTCGAATCGGTGGTCACCACGGGCACCGGCGTGGAGGCGGCCATCGACGGCTACACGGTGGCAGGAAAGACGGGCACGGCGCAGATACCCGATTCCACCCACGGCGGGTACATTGCCGGGGCGTTCGTCGGCTCCTTCGCCGGATTCGCCCCGGCCGAGAACCCGGTCCTTTCGGCGATCGTGTCCCTCAACAACCCCACTCCGATCTATGGCGGATCGGTGGCCGCACCCGTATTCTCCACCATCGTGCAGTATGCACTGCAGCACTATGGGATCCCGACGACGACGGCGGCGACCCCGGGCACGTCTACGGGTGCCGTCGGGGGCACCGGTAGCATCGTGGTGCAGCCGGGCGTGACCACGGAAGGTCCGTAGTGACGCCGGCCAGCACCGCCGACCCGTGCACATGACCCAACTGCTTCGCCAGGTCGACATCGCCGAGGTCCGTGGCGATGCCACCGGTGTCGAGATCAGCGCCGTCGACTTCGACAGCCGATCGGTCCACGCCGGGTCCCTCTTCTGCTGTGTTCCTGGCGCCACCGCCGATGGGCACGACTACGCCGCTGGGGCTGTCTCCAGCGGGGCATCGGCGCTGCTCTGCGAGCGATTCGTGGACGTCGACGTCGTCCAGGCTCGGGTGGCTCCGGGCCGGGTGCGTTCGGCCATGGCAGAAGCGGCGTCCGCCCTGCACCGATATCCCGCCCGTGACCTGCAGATGGTCGGGGTAACCGGCACCAACGGCAAGACGACTGTCACACAGCTGGTACGGTCCATCCTCGACGTGGCCGGGCGACCGACGGGCGTGATCGGCACCCTGACCGGGGAGCGGACCACCCCCGAGTCCCCGGTTCTCCAGGGACTACTGGCCGATCTGCGTGATCAGGGCCGCCGCGCCGTGGCCATGGAGGTGTCGTCGCACGCATTGGCGCAACAGCGAGTCGACGGCATCGTGTTCGACGTCGCCGCATTCACAAACCTCAGCCATGACCATCTCGATCACCACGCCACCATGGACGACTACTTCGCCGCCAAGGCCAGCCTGTTCGAGCCGTCGCGAGCCCGGCTCGGGGTGGTCAACGTCGACGATCCTTGGGGCAAACGCCTGTGGCGAGCAGCCAGTATCCCGATGGTCCCCGTCCGTCGGTCGGACGCATGCGATATCAGCGCCTCGGTGGGCACCCTCGCCTTCCGGTGGAGGGGCCGAGCGGTGGTGGTGGCCCTGGGCGGCCTGTTCAACGTGGACAATGCCCTGATGGCCGCCTCGATCGCCTCGGCCCTCGAGGTGGAGGACGACGACATCGTGGCCGGCCTGGCCCAGTCGTCCCCGGTGCCCGGCCGGATGGAAGCCATCGACCACGAGATGCCGTTCTCGGTGGTCGTCGACTTCGCCCATACGCCGGCCGGGCTCGAGGTGGTGTTGTCGTCGGCTCGGCCGCTGACGTCGGGCCGGATCATCTGCGTCTTCGGCTGCGGCGGGAACCGGGACCGGGCCAAGCGCCCTTTGATGGGCGAGGTGGCGGACCGCCTCGCCGACGTAGCCATCCTCACCTCGGACAATCCTCGGGACGAGGACCCGCTGGCCGTCATCGACGACGTGCGGGCCGGCATGCACGGGCATGCCACGCTGGTGGTGGAGCCCGATCGCCGTGTCGCCATCGGAGCTGCTCTCGAGCGGGCCCATCCCGGTGACCTGGTCCTGATCGCCGGAAAGGGCCACGAGACGACCCAGACGGTGGGCGATCGCACCCTGCCCTTCGATGATCGCGACGAGGCCAGGAAGGCGCTGGCCCGGTTGTCGGCGTCGGGAGGGTCCCGATGATCTCACTCATGACCTCGGGCGGGTTGGCCCTGTGGGTGGCGGTCCTCACCACCCCGGTCCTCATCCGCTGGCTGCTCAAGAACAACATCGGTCAGCACATTCGAGAAGACGGCCCGCAGGTCCACATCGCCAAGTCGGGTACGCCGACCATGGGCGGCATGACCATCGTGGTCGGGGTGGTGGCCGGGTACCTGACGGCCCACGTCATCCCGGGAGTGCGGTTCTCCCGTTCCGGCTTCCTGGTCATGATGACCGTGGTGGGGGCCAGCCTGATCGGGTTGGCCGACGACTGGATCAAGGTGCGCCACCGTCGGAGCCTGGGCTTGAACAAGCGGGCGAAGTTCGCGGCCCAGATAGGCCTTGGCCTGCTGTTCTCCCTGCTCTCGGTGTACTGGGCCCATGCGTCGACCACGCTGTCGTTCACCCGGTACAACTCGTTCGGGATCCAGTTGGGTACGACCGTGTGGGTGATCTGGGCCACGTTCCTCATCGCCGCCGCCGCCAACGCGGTGAACCTCACCGACGGCCTCGACGGCCTGGCCGCCGGGTCGGCAACCTTTTCCTTCGCCGTCTTGGCCGTCATCGGCTATTGGCAGTACCGGCACTTCGCCATCTACCACGTGGCCGATGCCCTCGACCTGGCCCTCTCCGCCGTGGCCCTGGCCGGTGCCTGCTTGGGCTTCCTGTGGTGGAACGCGGCCCCGGCCAGGATCTTCATGGGGGACACGGGCTCGTTGGCCCTCGGGTCCGGGTTGGCTGCCTTGTGTCTGTTGATGAACCTGCAGCTGCTCCTGGCCGTCATCGGCGGGCTTTTCGTCATCGAGACCCTGTCCGTGGTCATCCAGGTGGTGAGCTTCCGGGTCTTCCACCGTCGGGTGTTCCGAATGGCCCCGGTCCACCATCACTTCGAGCTGCTGGGGTGGCCGGAGACCACTGTCATCGTCCGCTTCTGGGTCCTGGCCGGCCTGTTCGCCGCCCTCGGTCTCGGGATCTTCTACGGCGACTTCCTCTCCGTGGCCAAGGTGGTGTGATGGGCGCCCCCGAACGAGCCCGTCAACAGGACGAGCCCGGTGTCCACTCCGGCCTGAGGCTCCACCACCGAGAAGGATGGATGGGAGAGGCTGGTGTCGTGGACATCGGGCCGGGTGATCGCGACCAGGAGCGGCAGGCTGATGGCTGATCCCAGAAATTCCACCGCCCCCCGCCAGCAGCGGTCGACCTCCGGCCGGCCGGCGACCCGGGGCACCCCCACCACCCGTGCCCGGTCGTCCGACCGGCCGATTGCCCTGCGCGCCATCCCCACCCCACGGCCCTCCCGTCTCCCCACGACCACGTGCCTGTCGGCGTTGCTGGCCGCTCTGTGTGTCATCGGACTGGTCATGGTGGGTTCGGCCTCGCCGATCATCTCCATGAGCCTGTACGGCTCGTCCTGGGGCATCCTGATACGCCAGGTCATGTGGATGGGCCTCGGGATCGTCGCCTTCTACGTCCTGTCGCGGGTGGACTACCGGAAGTGGCGAAGGATCCGCGTCCCGCTCCTGATAGGGACACTGGTGCTCCTGGTCGTGGTGCTGGTCCCGGGCATCGGCGTGACCTCCGGCGGATCGAGCCGTTGGGTCGGGTTCGGCCAGTTCCGGATCCAGCCTTCCGAGCTGATGAAGCTGGCGCTGGCCGTCTTCGCCGCCGACCTTCTCACCCGGCGCGTCGGCCAGTTACACCAGGCCAAGCGGGTGGTGGTGCCTATCCTGGGCGTCTTGGGAATCTCGTCGATCCTCATCTTGAAGCAGCCGGACATGGGCACGGCGTTGGTGATGGCCTGTATCGCCTTCGGGGTGATGTTCATGGGCGGGGTGCCCATGAAGCCCATCGTGAAGGTCCTCGGCGCATTCGCCGTCGTGGCCACCATCGTGGGTCTGGCCGACCCCTACCGCCGCGACCGCATCTTGTCGTTCATCAACCCCGGCGCCCACCAGTCGGGATCCGGCTACCAGGTCTGGCAGTCGCTCATCGGCCTCGGCTCCGGCCACCTCACCGGGCTGGGCCTCGGTGGTGGCCGCCAGAAGTGGGGGCTGCTGCCCAATGCGCATACCGACTTCATCTTCTCGGTCCTGGGCGAGGAGCTAGGCCTGGTCGGCGCCGTCGTCGTGCTAGGGCTGTTCTTCGCCCTGGCCTGGTACGGCTTGCGGGTGGCCGCCCTGGCCCCGGACCGTTTCGGCAGCCTCATGGCCGTGGCCATCACCGTGTGGATCACCAGTCAGGCCGTGATCAACATCGGGGCCGTGATCGGCGTCCTGCCGGTGACCGGCATCCCCCTGCCGTTCATCTCATTCGGTGGGTCCTCGTTGGTCATCAACCTGGCCGCGGTGGGCATCCTGATGAACATCGCCGCCCAGGAACGCGCCCACCCGGCCGGAGGGCGCGCCCGTCGACTGACCTCGGCGTGACCGACCGCCGGTACGCGCTGGTGGCCGGCGGTGGGACCGCAGGCCACCTCCAGCCGGCGCTGGCCATCGCCGAGGCCCTGGTGGACAGGGGCCATCCCCGGGCCAGCATCGAGTTCGTGGGGTCGAGCCGGGGACAGGATCGTGCCGTCCTGGACGGTCGGGGATTCCCGCTCACCCTTCTTCCCGGTCGCGGCATCGTGCGGAGCCTGAGTCCCGCCGACCTGGTACGCAACCTCGGTGCTCTGGGCGGCCTGGCCGTGGGCTGCCTCCGCGCCCTGGCCCTCGTGTCGAGAACCCGGCCGGCCGTCGTCGTCTCGGTCGGGGGCTACGCCAGCCTCCCCGCCGCCGTGTCGGCCGTGATCCTCGGCGTCCCCCTGGTGCTCGTGAACGTGGACGCCGTCCCCGGTGCGGCCAATCGGCTCCTCGGCCGGTTCGCCCGGACCGCCGCCGTGGGTTGGGAGGGAACGCCCCTCCCGCGCGCCGTGGTGACCGGAACCCCGGTGCGGCCGGAGATCGCCGGTGTCACCCGGACGCTCGAGGACCGGCGGTCGGCCCGGGGCGCGCTCGGGCTGCCTCCTGACCGTCTGACCGTCGCCGCCTTCGGCGGATCACTCGGTGCCCGTCGGATCAACGAGGCCATCGCTTCGCTGGCCGGATTGTGGTCGGAGCACGGGGATACGTCGATCTATCACGTGGTGGGCCGGAGGGACTGGGACGAATCGAGGGAGGGGAACGGCACCGGCCACTCGCCCGGCGAGCCGGCCGGCTTGTGCTACCGCCGCGTGGCCTATGAGGACCGGATGCCCCTGGTCTACGCGGCGGCCGACGTCGTGGTCTGTCGAGCGGGGGCCATGACCGTGGCCGAACTGGCCGTCGCCGGGGTGCCGGCGATCCTGGTGCCTTTGCCCGGGGCGCCTTCGGACCACCAGAGCGCCAATGCCCGGGTGCTCGAGCGGGTAGGCGCCGCTGTGCTCATGCCCGATCTGGGCTGCGATGGCCACCAGCTCTCCCGCGTACTCGCCCCCCTCCTCGGCGATCCCGGCCGCCTCGAAGCCATGGGGAAGGCAGCAGAGAGCATGGGCCGGGCCGACGCCGCCGACGCCGGGGCCGCCGTGGTCGAGGACAGCGCCCGAGTGTCGGGGGCCACCGGCGACCGGAGTGGGACGGAGACTCAGTCATGAGCGAGGATGTCATGAGCGAGGGCCTCGGGCCGCTGGATCTCTCCGAGCCGATCCACGTCCACGTGGTGGGCGCCGGGGGGGCGGGGATGAGCGCCATTGCCGCCGTGCTCGCCGCCATGGGCCACACCGTGACCGGAAGCGACCTCAAACCCTCACCGGTGATCGACAGGCTCAAGGCCGCAGGCATCGACGTGGCCGTCGGGCACGATGCGTCACATGTGGACGACGCCGATGTCGTCACCGTGTCCACAGCCATCAGGGACGACAATCCCGAGGTGGTCGAAGCCCGGCGGAGGGGAATCCCCGTGTACCGGCGGTCGCACGTGCTGGCGGCCATCGCCGCCCTCCGCCGTTGTATCGCCGTAGCCGGTACGCACGGCAAGACCACGACCGCCTCCATGCTGGCGCTCATGCTGGTCGAGGCCGGGCTCCGCCCCTCGTTCCTCATCGGGGGCGAGGTCAACGAGATCGGGACCAACGCAGTGTGGGACGACGGCGACTGGTTGGTGGTTGAGGCCGACGAGAGCGACGGCACCTTTCTGTCGCTCCTGCCCGACATCGCCGTTGTCACCAACGTCGAGCCGGACCACCTCGACCACTACGGCTCCTTCGAGGCCATGCGGACCGCCTTCGGTACGTTTCTCCAGGCGGCCCCCAAGCGGGTGGTGGGAGGTGACGATGCCGAGGCGCTGTCCCTGGCCCGGGCCCATGGGGCCGAAACGGTCGGCGTGGGAGACAACTGCAGCTATCGACTGACCGGTCTGACCCCGTCCCGGAGCTCGGTGGCGTTCGACCTGACCGGAGCGGACGGTGCCACGCTCGGGCGACTGGCCGTCCCCGTTCCTGGCCTGCACAACGCCCGCAACGCCGCGGTGGCCGCCGTGGCCGCGCTGGCCGCCGGGGTGGCCTTCGAGGATATAGCCGCCGCGCTCGCCCGCTTTGCCGGCGTGGCCCGGAGGTTCGAGTTCCGGGGCGCCGCCGGCGGTGTCACCTTCGTCGACGACTATGCCCATCTCCCCAGCGAGGTGGAGGCCGCCCTGGCCGCGGCCAAGGACGGGGACTGGCAGCGGATCGTCGCCGTCTTCCAGCCCCATCGATACAGCCGGACGGCCGCCCTGTCCTCCGATTTCGGACGGGCGTTCGTCGATGCCGACGTGGTGGTGGTCACCGACGTCTACGGGGCCGGCGAGCTGCCGATTCCCGGGGTCTCGGGAAGGCTCGTCGCCGACGCCGTCCACCGAGCTGAACCGGGCAAGCCCGTCGTCTACGTGGCCGGTCGGACGGACCTCCGCGCCGAGGTGGCCTCACTGCTGACCGCCGGAGACCTGTGCTGCACACTGGGAGCAGGCGACCTGACCTCGTTGCCGGACGAGCTCCTTGCCGCGCCGTCATGGTGACCCCCGTGGTGATCGGTCGGTGATCGGGCCAGCGGACGATCTCCGGCTGGTGGGTTCGGCGTTGGGCTCGCTGGCCCGGCGGGACCACCCCCTCGGTGCGCTTACCACCTATCGGGTGGGCGGACCGGCTCGACTGTTCGTCGAGGCCGCCGACGAGGCGGAGCTGGCGGCGGTGGCTGCTGCCGTCGACAGGCACGACGTGCCCGTGCTGGTGCTGGGGAAAGGGTCGAACATCCTGGTGGCCGACGGCGGCTTTGCCGGCCTGGTCGTCTCGTTGGCGGGTGGTTTCGACGAGATCGTCATCGAAGGCTCTTCGGTGCGGGCTGGTGGGGCGGTGAGCTTCCCCGTCCTGGCCCGGCGCAGCGCGTCGGCGGGGCTGACGGGACTGGAATGGGCGGTCGGCGTTCCCGGGTCGGTGGGGGGAGCCATCCGAATGAATGCCGGTGGTCACGGGTCGGACGCGGCGCACGTCCTCCTCGGGTGCCGGGTGGTCGACCTGCGGTCGGGGGTGACCGAGGACGTCCCTGCGTCCGATCTGGCCTATGCCTACCGCCACTCGAGCATCTCCCGTTCCGAGGTGGTGGTGGCGGGGACGTTCGGGCTCCAGGCCGGCGACCCGGAGCGGTCGCTGGCCGAGATCGCCGAGATCGTCCGGTGGCGGCGGGAGCACCAGCCCGGAGGGAGCAACGCCGGATCGGTGTTCACCAATCCGGTCGACGACTCGGCTGGGCGGCTCATCGAGGAAGCGGGGCTGAAGGGCCATCGGATCGGGTCGGCCGAGGTCTCGCACAAGCATGCCAACTTCATCCAGGCTGACGCCGGGGGCTCCGCCGCTGACGTCCGCCGTCTGATCGAGGACGTCCGACAGCGGGTCCGAGAGCGGTTTGGGGTGGACTTGCGCACCGAAGTGCAGATGATCGGGTTCGACGCCGTCGCCGCCGATCGGCCCCCGTCGTGACGCCGCCGCCCCGCGATGGCGGACCCGGGGACGGGAAGGCCGGATCCGGGATCGATCCGCGCATTCGCCAACGCCGGGTGGCCGTGGCCCGGCACCGGGGTCGGAGACGGTTGCGGATCGTGGTGGCCGGAGTGATCGTGGTCGTGGTGGTCCTGGGGGGATTGGGCCTGTTGCATACCGGGTTGTTCTCGGCCAAGAAGGTGGTGGTCACCGGGAACCACCCCCACATCCCGACAGCGACGATCCTGGCCGCCGCCGGGCTGGCCGGCCACCCCCCGTTGATCAGCGTGAATACCGGCGTGGTCGCGGCCAAGGTCGAGAGACTGCCGTGGATCGCCACCGCCCGCGTCAGCCGGAATTGGCCCGACCACATCACCATCGCCGTGACCGAGCGGGTGCCCGTTGCCTCCATGGCCGGTCCAGGAACGTCCTGGTCCGAGGTGGACCGCGCCGGTCGGACGGTGCAGGTGGATGCGGCCCGCGTCCCCGCCCTGGTGGACGTGGCCGTACGCGACGCCAAAGGAGGGGTGCCCCCGGCTCCTCTCGGGTCCATCACCAACACGGCCGATCTCCCCGCGCTCCGGGTCGCCCGCACGCTGCCCGCGGCCTTCGCCGGCCAGGTGACCCAGGTCATCGGCAATGCCGATGGCACCGTCGATCTGGCCCTGAATTCGGGCCTCACCGTGCTTCTGGGCACGGACAAGGCCCTCCACGCCAAGTACGAGGCCGTTGCCGCCATCATCGCCGGGGCCCCGCTGCACGGGGCCAAGACGATCGACGTGACTGTTCCGCAGTCACCGACGGTGAGCTCATCGTGACCGGCAGAGCCGATTTCTGGCCCGAACGCAGGGACGTTGCTTGACCGAGTACCCAGGTGACCGTATCGTTAAGGTCAACTCGCTGGTTGGAACGGTTTCAACCTTATGTCGAGGGTAAGGGAATCCATTGACCGTTCCTGCACAGAACAACTACTTTGCCGTCATCAAGGTGGTCGGCGTCGGAGGCGGTGGCGTGAATGCCGTCAACCGGATGATCGACGCCGGGCTGCGCGGCGTGGAGTTCATCGCCACCAACACCGACGCCCAGGCGTTGCTCATGAGCGACGCCGATCTGAAGCTGGATATCGGCCGCCAGCTGACGCGCGGTCTCGGCGCCGGGAGCGACCCCGAGGTGGGTCGGATGGCTGCCGAGGAGCACCGAGCCGAGATCGAGGAGGCGCTGAAGGGCGCCGACATGGTGTTCATCACCGCAGGCAAGGGTGGCGGGACCGGCACTGGTGCCGCACCGGTGGTGGCCGAGGTGGCCAAGTCCCTGGGTGCGCTCACCATTGGCGTGGTCACCCGGCCGTTCACGTTCGAGGGCCGTCGCCGCTCGGTGCAGGCGGAGATGGGGATCCAGAACCTGAAGGAGAAGGTCGACACCCTCATCATCATCCCCAACGATCGCCTGTTGACCGTGTCGAGCGAGAAGACATCCATGGTCAACGCGTTCAAGATGGCCGACGAGGTGCTCATGCAGGGTGTGCGCGGCATCACGGACCTGATCACGGTCCCGGGACTGATCAACACCGACTTCGCCGACGTGAAGATGGTCATGACCAACGCCGGCACCGCCATCATGGGCATCGGGTCCTCCATCGGCGAGGGCCGGGCCGCCAACGCGGCGCGGGCCGCCATCACGTCGCCGCTGCTCGAGGCATCCATTGAAGGGGCCCGGGGCATGGTGCTCAACATTGCCGGTGGCTCTGACCTCGGTCTCTTCGAGGTGAACGAGGCCGCCGAGATCATCCACGCCGTGGCCCATCCGGACGCCAACATCATCTTCGGCGCCGTCATCGACGACGCCATGGGCGACGAGGTGCGCGTCACGGTGATCGCCGCCGGGTTCGAACGCTGGGAAGAGGGCACCGGGCCGACGACCAAGGCGGGTGACCTCGCTTCGACGATCTTTTCGACGCCCGAGCCGGTGGACATCTTCGCCGACGCCACCGGGTCCAAGGAAGAGCTCGACCTGGGAGACGACGATTTCGACGTCCCCTCGTTCCTCCGCTAGCGACGACGTCGCGCGGAGGCTGATCGCGGTCCTGGAACGGATCGAGCGCGCCGGCGGCGACGTTGGGCGGGTGCGCGTGATCGGCGTCACCAAAGGATTCGGGCCCGAG
>DASXMT010000545.1:0-5386 GCA_036495505.1 Acidimicrobiales bacterium
ATGCCACTCCGATCTTCGGAAGGGGAATGCTGTGCAAGTGCTTAGCATTTCCCCTGGGCGCAGGTCAACCGGCGCACAACCGGCGGTTCCTGCTGCTAGGAACGTGAGATGGCATCAAAGCGAAGGATCGGTGGCGAGGGCTCGGAGAGCCGCGCCGCACTCCTCGACGCCACCGAGCAACTCATGCTCGACGAGGGTTACGCCGCAGTGACCTCCCGGCGTGTCGCCCAGAAGGCCGGACTAAAGCCTCAGTTGGTGCACTACTACTTCCGGACGATGGACGATTTGTTTCTCGCCGCCTTTCGCCGTCGGGCCGAGGGCGCTCTCAAGCATCAGGCGCAGGTGTTCGAGCCGGGCCGATCGCTCCGAGCCCTGTGGGTCCTCAGCGATGACCCGACCAACACCGCCTTGACCATGGAGTTTGCCGCCCTGGCCAATCATCGCAAGTCCATCCGCACCGAGATCACTCGATACGCCGAGCTGTTCCGTAGCCGGCAGACCGAAGTGCTGGGCGCCATCATGGATGAGCACGGGTTCGACACCGAACGGTTCCCTCCCGTTGCCGTCATGGTCCTCATAACCAGCGTGTCGCAGATCCTGGGGATGGAGGAGGCTCTGGGCATGTCTGCCGGTCACGGCGAGACACGTGCGCTGGTGGAACGGTTCCTTGAACAATTGGAGGGGGAACAATGGGCGTGGGGGCAATGGGAAAAGGAGCAGTGACCGGCGCCTGACTGCGTCCTCCAGCGGGTCAGGCGACCGCCTCGGCCAAAGCTTCGGCCTCCTCTTCGATGGCCACCGCCATGCGTTGCAGGTTGGGCACCAGCTGGGGGTCAGCACAAAGCCCGAAGCCGAGCTGGTCGGCGACCGAATGGACCGCGATCCGTAGCGCATGGCGCTCGCCGATCTCGGCGATCCCGAATGACCCGGTGACCGGATGACCCAGGACGCTGACCGGAGAACGAGGCCCGGGGACGTTGGAGACGCTCAGGGCGAACCGGCGCGGGCTGTCTTCCAGATTGGTGGCGAACTGCCTGAGCCGGGGGGAAAGCTGGGCAAGGTCGTGGTACAGCAGTTCGAGACGCTCTGCGTCTGCGTCTACTTTGCGGCGTGAGGTCGCTCGTTGCACTGCCTGAAGCCGAGCAAGTGGATCAACGAGGTGCACGGGAAGCTGGAGGGAAAAGTACGAATCCCTATTGAGCTCCCCGTCATGATCGCCGTGAAGGCTGACAGGCACGCGGACACGCACATCGGCCAACCGACCGTGCTGATGCTCGATCCAAAGGCGGAGCGCTCCGGCCACGACGGCCAAGATGGCATCGTTCACCGTTGCGCCATCGACGGCGCCGGCCGCCTGTCGCAGCCTCGACAGCGAGACCTCCGCCAGTGCTATTTCCCTCTTGGTCCCCACGGTGCCATCGAATGGTGAGGCGCCATGTTGGCGCCCAAACTCTCGTCCCAGTAGGGCGGCAAGGTGTTTGCGTCGGCGTGCACTGTCGGCTATGTCCTGCTTGGTATGCAAGCTCGCCGTTGTCACCGTGTTGTCAGCGCTGTCCCACAACAAACGTTCGGCGAACAGAGCTGAGGTGGTGCCATCGGCAAGGGCGTGGTGAATACGCCACACGAGGGCGGATCCTCCTCCATCGAGCGCAAAGAGGGCAATGCTCCACAGCGGCTGAGTGCGATCCAGATGCTGCTCGAACAGCTGTGCCACCGCATCACACAACCCAGTCCTGTCACATGGGCGTTGCATTGGTGTGGCCGACAGGTGATTCTCGAGATCGAAGTGGTGGTCCGATGCCCAGAAATATCCTTCCGGCCGTTCCTCGAGCCGGCAGGTAAGAAGAGGTGTTCGATCGATGCGCTCGGCCAGTCTGTCGAGGAGCCCGTCCCTCCTCAACCCACCCTCCACCATGATCACGCTGCAGGAGTGACCAGCTATGGTCTCGCTCTCGAGGGCAAGAATCGCGAGATCCTCGGACCCAAGTGGCTTCGCAATCGATGCCGCATCATCGTCCACGGTTGATTGCATCACGAATAGAGGATGACGCCGCGGATGTTCGTTCCGGCGTGCATGTCCTCATAACCCTTGCTCACCTGGTCGAGGGCGTAGGTCGTCGTGATCAGTTCGTCCAGCTTGAGCTGGCCCTCTCTGTACATCTGCACCTGGCGAGGTATGTCCGCCGTGGGGTTGCACGCACCGAACAGCGATCCCTGGATGCGCTTTTGGGACAGCGTCAGCTCGAGCAGAGACACCGGGATGCCTACGTCGGACTGGGGGCCGATCCCGGTGACGACGACGGTGCCCGCTTTCCGGATGGCGGCGAAGGCCTGGGCCACGTGTCCACCGGTGACCACACCGACTGCGACTATGGCCGAATCGGCACCTTGCCCATCGGTGACGGACTTGGCGAATGCGGTAGCCTCGGCGATGTCGGCAAAGGCGTGGGTGGCCCCCAGCTCCAGGGCTTTCCCGCGCTTCATGGCCACCGGGTCCACCGCGATCACGTGCGATGCGCCACCGTGGGCAGCACCCTGTACGGCATTGATGCCGATTCCGCCGACGCCCATGACGATCACTGCGTCACCCGGTGCGACTGCGGCCGAGTTCACCGATGAACCCCATCCCGTTCCCACGCCACAGCCCAGTAGGCACAGGGTCTCGAGAGGCAGGTCCTTGGGAACCTTCACCGCGGACATGACCGAGACCACCGTGTACTCGCAGAAGGTGGAGATGCCCGACATCTGCCCGACGCGGTCACCGTCGGTGGTGCGGAGCCGGAAGCTCGTCGGGTCGCCAGGTCGTGCCCCGCTGAGGATGGTGGCGCCGACATTGCAGAGGTTCTGGTGGCCGGTGGCGCACCAGCGACAGCGGCCACAAGCAGCCAGGAATGAGAAGACGACGTGGTCACCGACCTCGAAGTCGGGTGTGTTGGGCCCGACTTGTTCCACCACCCCGGATCCCTCGTGGCCTCCGGCCATGGGGAGCATGCCCGTCCGGAGATCACCCGTGGCCAGGTGGTCATCTGAGTGGCACAGGCCCGCCGCCACCATACGGACCAACAACTCGTCCTGGCGAGGTTCGTCCAAGTCCAGCTCGATGCACTCGTATTGGCCCGGTGAGGACCTGATGACCGCACCCCGCGTCCTCATGAACTGCCCCCTCGTCTGGTCGGCCGGCGTCGCTGTGACACCCAGACAAAAGCTATCAACCTGGCACGAAGCCGGCCTCGACGGGTGGGGCTGGCTTCAGCTCAGGCGCGTCGGCGAGGTTTGCGGCGCACCGGGGCCACATGGACCAAGAGGTTGTAGGTCACCAACGCGATGGCCAGGTGCATGAGCATGAGGACGATCACGGCTCGGACCGGCTGGCCCTTGGCCAGGATCCACAGATCGGGAAGGAGCAGCACCAGCGTCACCAGGATGGCCAGGCGGAAGAACAGCCAGCGCGGAGCCGATGAGATGCGGGTGACGATCGGCCACGCCACACAGGCAATGACCACACCGATGATGGTCAGCTTCGAGTAGTCGGCGAATTGAAAGTGCGAGTAGCCCTTCGTGGTAGGAAAGACGGCCGTTCCGATGGCGACCAGAATGGCGTCGGCGGCCAGCGATAGGGCAACGGAAGCGACCGTGGCCAGCGCCACCAGGAGCATCGACGGTTGGCGATGCTCGGGCTGCAGGTCGATCCGGAGGAGGGAGAGGGTGCGCCTGAGTCCTGGTGGCGCCGAGCTCAAGAGCGTTTCCTGGGTAGGGACGGGCATGGCTCCATTGTGTCGATTGAACCTGGCGAAAACATGAAGCAGGCCCCGGGTGTCCTCATCGAATCCTCAGGAAAGAAAAGAAGGGTCGGCCCCCGTCGGCCGTGGCGGCTACCGTCTGCCCGCGGCAGTGGCGCGATCGGAGGACGGGTGGCAGCGGACCTGACATGGGGGGTAGTGGACCGGGCGGAGCTGCACCGACTCGTGGTTCTCTCGCCGCACTTCGACGATGCCGCCATGGGGGCCGGGTACCTGATCGCCAGCTATCCGGGAACGGCAGTGATGACGGTCATGGGCGGTCGACCCCCTGCCTACCCGACCGAGCCCAGTCCTTGGGACGCCCTTGGGGGATTCCGATCCGGTGACGACGTGGTGGCGGCCCGCCAAGAGGAGGACCGACGGGCCATGGAGGTGTTGGAGGCGACACCGTACTGGCTCGACTTTCCCGATCATCAATACCTGGCTGCCGAGGACCGACCGACGCCCGAGGAGATAGCGCCGGTTCTGGAAGAGGCCATCCTCTCGCTGCAACCCACGGCCGTCTTCGCTCCCATGGGTCTGGCCAATCCTGACCACGACGTCACCCACCAAGCGGCCATGCTCGTTCGCGAAGGGCATCAGGATCTGGCCTGGTACTGCTATGAGGATGCCGGGTACAAGCACCTTCCCGGGCTGTTGGCCTGGCGAGTCGCCCGCTTGCTGCGGCACGGGCCATGGCCCACCCCGGCCATCGTGCCCCACGAAGAAGACGAGGACCGAAAGCACCGCGCCATCTGGTGCTACACGAGCCAGATGGCGCCCCTCGAACAAGACCATTCCCTCAGTGGTCGGCTCGCGGGCAGGGCGCCCGAGCAATTTTGGCGCCTGGCGCCGGCACCCGAGGGCTGGGGCCCTCTCGCCGACCTCATCTGAGCCGGCGATGACTTTCGGGTGGCACTGGCGTCGTTCCGGTTGTAACCAGTGACAGAGCACTTCGGGAAGGAACCCCATGCAGATATTGAGCCGCCTGTGCATGACCGCCGACGGGAACGTGGCCACGCCGGATGGCTGGCCGCCGCAGGTGGTCGACCCCGCCCACGTCCCGGGCCTGAGTCATGGGACCCCTGAGTTCCTCCAGAGTTGCGAGGCGGCGTTGATGGGTAGGACGACCTTCGAGCCGGCGCTCACCAACGATCGGTGGCCGTGGCCGAACCTGGACGTATTCGTCCTCGGTTCTCACCGGCCCGCCGGTACCCCCGAGCACGTAACCGTCGACAGCGACCCGGGGCGACTGCTGGAGAAGATGCGGGCAGCAAACGGCGGTGGCGACGTGCACCTGGTCGGTGGTCCCACCACCATCGAGACGTTCCGAGCCCTCGGTGCCCTCGACAAGCTCGAACTGGTCGTGCTGCCGATCTTGGTGGGGGATGGGATGAGACTCACTCCCACGTTGGATCCGAACACCGGATTGACCTTCGAGAGCTCACGGGCCATCGACGGTGGCTCGGTGGAGATCGTCTACACCGTGGACCCGCCGGCTTGAGTTTCTGTGATGCCAACCCGGGGCCAGAAGGAGGTCTGGGCTGGCCGGACGACCGATCTATGCTCCACTGGCACGTGCGGTTCCCGCACTCACCAGCGGGGTG
>DASXMT010000546.1:0-4397 GCA_036495505.1 Acidimicrobiales bacterium
CCCAAACGTGGCCAGGTAGCCCGTTATGGCGCCAGAGTCCGTGCCATCGTGTCGGAAACCAACGAACCGGTCGGGCCGCACGGCCAGGATCGTGACCCCGGAGATGCCCAATTGCTCGGCAACCGATTCGTCCATCTGGCCGATGGGCAGACCATCGGGGCGGGTGCAGAGGCCGATGACGGCATCGATCACCGGTGAACCGCCAGCGATCGACCGAAGATCGGCGGTCAATCTGAGGACGTCTTCAGCGGCAGCGGCCCTGCCGCCCAGGACGAACACGGTGTGGCCCAATCGGTGAGCCAGCTCGTGGAGGGCACAGGGTTCTCCGAGCAGTGGCTGGACTGCAGCGGTGGTCGGGAGCAGATCGCCTGGTCCGAGGCGGTCGTTTGTATCCCCCTTCACCAAGCCGGAGTCGGCGTACGAACGGTCGAGCTCGGCGGCGGCGACGGCCTCGTGATGGGACGACGAGGGATCGGCGAAGGTCCGGCGCATCGCGTCGTTGCGCGCTGTTCTCTCCTGCTCTGCCGTCATGGCCTGACTGCCCTCGAAGGCATCGCCGGACGCCGAGATCCGCAGGGCGACCGGACGGCGTTCCGCCTCGTAGCTGTCGAGGAGAGCAGGGCCGCCCGCGCCGAGACAAGCCAGAGCGAGCTTCCATCCCAGGTTGAATGCGTCTTGTATGCCGGTGTTCATCCCGTGACCCTCCGACGGCGAGCAAGCATGGGCGGCATCGCCGGCGAGGAGGATCCGACCCGACCGGAATTGGGACGCGACCCGTGAATGGCATCGGAACCGGATCGGGTTCTCGACCCCGGTGAACCGGACCGAAGGTGCGTATCGGCGGAGTGTCGTGGCCGCGTCGGAGACGAGGTCACTGGTCTCCGACGTCGGGCGAAGGTAGACCCGCCAGCGCCGGTGGGGAAGCGGGCTGAGGATGACGGGCGGCATGTCGAAATGGGCGAAGACCATGTCGAATTCCTCGTCCCATCCCTCGAGCGTGGCGTCGAACACCGCCCACGGTGTTTCGAGGTCCGTTCCGGGGAATTCGATCTGCGCCTGTTGACGCGTCGTGCTGTGCAGTCCGTCGCACCCTACGATCCACGACGTCACCACGTCACGACGCTCCCCGTGTCGCTCGATCGTGGCCACGACGCCGCCGGTGGCAGCCCGGACCCCCACGAGTCGGGTCGAGCGCGTCACCGAGCCGCCATGCCCTTCCAGGTATTCGGTAAGCACGGATTCGGTAAACTCCTCGGAGACTCCCAGGTCGAAGCCGTAACGATCGTCCGCCAATCCGAGGCGCAGTTCGCCGAGCGTCTGCAGGTCGGAACGCAACCGCGAGGCGCGAACCTTTACCCCCTCGCGGAGGAAGCGGTCGGCCAATCCCAAAGCTTCGAATATCTCGATCGACCGTGCGTGGACGATCGTGGCCCGGTCCCAATCGAGCGGGGCATCGTGGGCGTCGATCAACAGGCAGCCGACATCTCGTCGGGCCAGTTCTGCGGCGAGGAGCAGCCCGGTCGGACCGGCGCCCACCACCACGACAGGTGGGTCCCTCGGATCGGACTCCTTGTCCACGGTTACCTGCTCTCGGTCGAGTACATCATGGTGGAGAATCGGCGTCAGTGTCGGGCTGCCTCATGGCGGCGGTGGACATGTGCACCAGCCAGGCCTCTGCCTCATCCACCGACCACCCTCTTCCTTGGGTCAGGTACACGAAGACCTCAGGACTGGTCAGGGCCCAAATGGCGTCGACCACCTTCTCCGGTACGGCGCCCCCGAGAATGAGCGCCAGACCGGCCTCGGTCAGGTTGCGACGGTCCTCGTCGTATTGGGTCAGCCGCTTGCGCGCCGCTTCGTCACTGGCCGCCGCCTCTTGCAGGGCCCTCAAGATCGGAACGGAGCGCTGGTAGACGCCGACCGTGTAGCGCACCCCGGCACGCAGGCGATCGGATCTCCGGCCCTTTCCCAACAGGGCGAAGTCGGCACGATCCATCATCGCCGCCTCTTCGTCGTCGCCGACGATGGCGACCTCGATGGCGGCCATCATCAACGCCGACTTCGACCCGAACGTGGAGTAGATGGTGTCGACTGCGGTGCCGGCAGTGCTCGCGATCATCGGCATCGTCGTCGCTGCCCAACCCCGCTCACCAAAGAGGGTGATGGCGGCGTCGATGATGGCCCGCCTGGTCTCCGCAGCCTGCTTCGCCCGGAGTGGTGAATGATAGGGCGAGGTCGTCTCTGGCCGGCGGTTGGGTGCCACAAGGGCTCAGTATAGGACCATCAGTAGATTGGACCGAGTGACACTTGATCCAATCTACTAAGACATGTAGAGTGGTCACAGCACCACTCATCGGGACACAAGATCTAGGGGAGAATCACATGGGATTGCAAATAGGCGAGACGGCGCCGGACTTCGAGGCTGCCTCCACCGAGGGTCCGATCAAGTTCCATGAGTGGATCGGCGATTCGTGGGCAGTTCTCTTTTCTCACCCCAAAGACTTCACGCCGATCTGCACGACCGAGCTCGGCTACATGGCCAAGCTCAAGCCCGAATTCGACCGCCGGGGCGTCAAGGTCATCGGGCTCTCGGTGGATTCCACCGACAACCATCAGCGTTGGGCCGACGACATCGAGGAGACCCAGGGCACCCGCCCCAACTACCCGATGATCGGCGACACCGACTTCAACGTGTCCAAGCTCTACGGGATGCTTCCCGCCAGCACGTCGGGCGACCCCAAGGACCGGACGCCGGCCGACAACCAGACCGTGCGCAACGTGTTCGTGATCGGGCCGGATAAGAAGGTGAAGCTGATCCTCATCTACCCGATGACCACCGGCCGCAACTTCGACGAGGTGCTCCGCGTCATCGACTCCCTCCAGCTGACGGCCAAGCACCGGGTGGCCACGCCGGTCAACTGGAACCAGGGCGAGGACGTGGTCATTACCGGCGCGGTGTCGAACGACGAGGCCAAAGAGATCTATGGGACGTGGGACGAGCCCAAGCCCTACATGCGGATCGTGCCCCAGCCGAACTGACCCGACCAGATAAATGCCTCCGAGCGGAAATGAGAACCTGATGCGAGTATTGGTGCTGGGTGCCGGCTTCGGTGGCCTCGAGCTGACCAGCAGGCTGTCCGAGGAGCTCGGTGACGCGGCTGACGTCGTGCTCATCGACAAGGCCGAGGGGTTCATCTTCGGGTTCTCCAAGCTCGATGTGATGTTCGGGCGGACGGTGGCCGACGCCGTGGTCCATCCCTACCGGGACCTGGTGAAGCCGGGGGTTCGCTTCGTGCAGGCCACCATCGGGGCGATCGACCCCGACCAGCGCCGAGTCGAGACCGACGCCGGTTCGTTCGACGGTGACGTCATGGTTGTGGCCCTCGGTGCCGACCTGGACCCGGGGGCCACTCCCGGATTGGTGGAGGGCGGCAACGAGTTCTACACGGTGCCTGGGGCCTTCGCCCTCCGCGACGTGCTGGCCGAATTCAAGGGCGGCCGGGTGGTGGTCGGGGTGACCTCCACCCCGTTCAAGTGCCCGCCGGCCCCGAGCGAGACGGCACTGCTCGTCCACGACTTCCTGACCGACCGAGGGCTCCGGGACAGCTCGGAGGTCTCGCTGGTCATGCCCATGGGGGCTCCCATCCCGCCGTCACCGGCGGCGTCGGAGGCCCTCCTCACCGCCTTCGCCGAGCGGGACATCCGCTGGTGTCCCAACCAGCGGATCGTCGCACTGGACCCGGCCAGGAAGGTGGCCGAAATCGCCGACGGGGACGAGATCCCCTACGACCTGTTCCTCGGGGTGCCGGTCCACAAGGCGCCCGCGGTGGTGGAGGCGTCGGGGATGTGCGTCGACGGATGGATCCCGGTGGATCCGTTGACCCTCGAGACCGCATTCCCTGCGGTCTATGCCGTCGGTGACGTCACCAGCGTCGGCACGCCCAAGGCGGGCGTGTTCGCCGAGGGGCAGGCGGATGTAGTGGCCAGTTCCATCATCGCCGCGGCCGCCGATGGGCAGGCATCGGAGACGTACGGCGGGCACGGCCAGTGCTACCTCGAATTCGGGCACGGCCAGGTGGCCCGGGTCGACGTGACGTTCCTCACCGGCCAGCCTCCGACCGGCACCTACGAGGCGCCTTCGAGCGGGCTGGCCGATCAAAAGGCCGAGTTCGGATCGACCAGGATCCGACGGTGGTTCGATCGGGACTGGTCGACCTTCTAATCCGCGGCACGTGAACCAGTTAGACGCGCGCTGACAGGAGCTGTCCCGGCACCGAGGGTGTCTGGCGAAGTTGTGTCGAGTCGCAAGACCAACGTAGGTACGGGGCGTGCAAGGCATTGTCCCTCCCACGGCATCGACATCCGATGACCGGGAACAGCAAGGGAGAACAATGTTG
>DASXMT010000547.1:0-8934 GCA_036495505.1 Acidimicrobiales bacterium
ATCACCACCGAGATCATGGAGATCGTCGGTGGGGCCGAAGCACTTCGGGCCGGTTCGGGTGACGACGAAGGCGGCCTGATGATCCGGGCCGGTGTCTGAGCCGTGCTCACCACTCCGATCGGTGGCCTCGAGCCACGAGCAACGACCACGAACCGCGCAGCATCGACTGACGCTGTATCAAATGACGACAGCAAGGGAGCCACACGCTCATGACCACCACCGCCCCTGAGCCCACCAAGACCGAGAACCTGCCCACCGGACGGGTCGTCGCCATCGCCGGCCCTGTCATCGACGTGGAGTTCCCACCCCACTCCCTGCCCGAGATCAACACCGCCGTCCAGGTCGACATCGAGCTCGACAACGACAAGATTGTGGTCACCGCCGAAGTGGCCCAGCAGATCGGTGACGGCCGGGTGCGCTGTGTGTGCCTCAAGGCCACCGACGGATTGACCCGTGGCGCCGAGGTCAGGAATCTCGGGCATGGTCTGCGGGTGCCGGTAGGCGACTCCGTGCTGGGGCACGTCTTCAACGTGCTGGGCGAACCGCTCGACACGGCGTCCATTGGTGCGGCCGAGGATTATTGGGACATCCACCGCTCGGCGCCGGCGTTCGACACCCTGGAGCCCCGGTCAGTGATGTTCGAGACGGGCATCAAGGTCATCGACCTCCTCGAGCCCTACGTGCAGGGTGGCAAGATCGGTCTGTTCGGTGGCGCCGGTGTGGGCAAGACCGTGCTCATCCAGGAGATGATCAACCGGGTGGCCCTCAACCACGGCGGTGTGTCGGTGTTCGCCGGTGTGGGCGAGCGCACTCGTGAAGGTACCGACCTGTGGCTCGAGATGCAGGAGTCCGGCGTGATCGAGAAGGCAGCCTTGGTCTATGGGCAGATGGATGAGCCCCCGGGAGTCCGGCTGCGCGTGGCCCTCGCCGCACTGACCATGGCCGAGTACTTCCGGGATGTGAAGAACCAGGACGTCCTGTTGTTCGTGGACAACATCTTCCGTTTCGTCCAGGCCGGCTCCGAGGTCTCGACCCTGTTGGGTCGGATGCCCTCGGCCGTGGGCTACCAGCCAACCCTGGCCGACGAGATGGGCGAGCTCCAAGAACGGATCACTTCGACGCGGGGCCGTTCCATTACCTCGCTCCAGGCGGTGTATGTCCCGGCCGACGACTACACCGACCCGGCACCCTTCACCACCTTCACCCACCTCGACGCCACCACCGAGCTCTCGCGCGATATCGCCTCCCTCGGTATCTACCCGGCGGTGAACCCCCTCACCTCGACGTCGAACATCCTCGCCCCCGAGGTGGTCGGCGAGCGCCACTACAACGTGGCTCGCCGAGTCCAGAGCGTGCTCCAGCGGTACCAGGAGCTGCAGGACATCATCGCCATCCTCGGTCTCGACGAGCTGTCGGAGGAGGACCGGGTCACCGTGTACCGGGCCCGCAAGATCCAGCGCTTCTTGTCCCAGCCCTTCAACGTGGGCGAGGTCTTCACCGGCCTGAAAGGTGTCACCGTGCCCGTTGAGGAGACGGTCGAGTCCTTCGAGGCCCTGGTCAACGGCGAGCTCGACGAGGTTCCCGAGCAGGCCTTCCTCAACGTCGGCGGAGCCGAGTCGGTACTGGCCAAGGCCGCCACCCTCGAGTCCGAGTGATCGGTACGGCGCAGATCGATGGCTGACGACGACAATCTCTTCTCCGTACAGATCCTCGCCCCTGACCGAGCGCTGCTCACCGGGCGGGCCGAACAGGTCATCATGCGAACCGAAGACGGCGACATCACCTTCCTCAACGGTCACACCCCGTTGGTCGGTGCTGTCGTTCCCTGTGTGGTCCGGGTGGTGCGGGAAGGGGACGACGAGGAACGACTCGCCGTCCACGGAGGCTTCGTCCAAGTCGAGCAACTGGACGACGCCCAGAACGACGACGACGGCAGTAACGCCAGTGCTTCGGGCGGGGACACCGGTACCCGGGTCACCGTGCTGGCCAGCGTGGCCGAGTTGTCCGAGGAGATCGACGTGGAGCGCGCCCGTGTCGCCCTCGAGTCCGCTCAGACCCGGGTGAGCGACCTGACAGCCGCCTCGGGACGGAGCTCGTCTCCCGAAGGGGACGAAGCCGACGCCGAGCTGGTCGAGGCCCAAGGGGCCGTCCAACGCGCCGAGGTCAGGCTCGAGGCATCCGGCGCCACTACCGCGGCCTGAGCGACTCCGGTCGGACGGGCAGGTCAGGCTGGTGCGTGCGAATCGGAAAAAGGGCTAGCCGGCCTGGATAGAGGTCGTCAGCCTGGACAGGGCGGGTCAGCCGAATTCGATGGCGCTGTACTCGCCCAGCTTCTGCAGCGGGTGCATGGCCGAGATGAGGCGAACCGTCCCCGACTTCGATCGCATGACCAGCGATTGGGTGGTGGCACCCAGTTCGTTGTAGCGGACGCCATGGAGCAGCTCGCCGTCAGTGATGCCGGTGGCGGCGAAGAAGCAGTTGTCCCCTCGCACCAGGTCGTCGGTGGTGAGCACCTGGTCCAGGTCGTAGCCGGCATCGATGGCTGCCTGCCGCTCGTCGTCGTCCCGCGGCCACAGGCGACCCTGGATCTCGCCCCCCATGCTCTTCAGGGCGGCGGCAGCGATCACCCCTTCGGGTGTGCCACCCACGCCGAAGAGGATGTCCACGCCGGACTCGGGCCACGCGGTGGCGATGCCGCCGGCCACATCACCATCGGTGATCAGCCGGATCCGCGCCCCCGTGGCTCGGATGGTGGCGATCATCTCCTCGTGCCGGGGGCGATCGAGGATGACCGCGGTCACGTCCCGAACCGATGTCCCCTTGGCCTTGGCCACGGCTTCGAGGTTGTCCTCGATGGGCCGGGTGATGTCGATGGCGCCCACGGCACGCGGCCCCACCGCCAGCTTTTCCATGTAGACGCACGGTCCGGGGTCGAACATGGTGCCCTCTTCGGAGACAGCGATGACGGCCAGGGCCCCACCACGGCCCAGGGCCGTCGGTGTTGTCCCGTCGATGGGGTCGACCGCGATGTCCGCCTTGGGCGGCGTGCCGTCGCCGATCCGCTCGCCGTTGTAGAGCATGGGGGCGTTGTCCTTCTCGCCCTCGCCGATGACCACGACGCCGTCCATGGCGATGGAGGACAGGACGATGCGCATGGCATTGACGGCGGCGCCGTCCGCCCCCTCCTTGTCCCCACGACCCATCCATCGGGAGGCAGCCAGGGCGGCGGCTTCGGTGACCCGGACGAGCTCCATGGCCAGGTTGCGATCAGGGGCTTGCGAGGAGACGGTCACGGGTTTGACGATAGTTGGTGGACCCGGGGTCGACAGGCCTGTGCCGGATGAGTGGTGGCCCCGACCGCGTAGGCGGTCGATCTTCCGACGGTACCCGGCCGGCTCGTTGGCAGCTCACTCCGAGCGTTCGGTAGTGGCCCAGCCATCACGTTGTGTGGTCACTTTGTCAAGTCATCCAACAGGGCATACTTGACCGGTGCCGCATCCGAGGACCGAAGCCACCGCCCAGTCCCCTGGGAGCACCGTGATGATGGATCGATTCATCGTCTCCTCCAACGGCCCGCTGTCGGGCTCGGTCCGCGCCGGGGGAGCCAAGAACTCGGCGTTGAAGCTCATGGCCGCATGCCTCTTGGCCGATGGCACCCACGTGCTCACCAACGTGCCCCAGATCACTGATGTCGACATCATGGGCGAGGTCCTTACCGCCATGGGAGCGACCGTCACCCGCGGTGCGACGCCCGATGAGCTGGTGGTGGAGATCCCAGCCGACATCTTGCCCGAGGCGCCCTATGACCTCGTGGAACGAATGCGGGCCTCGGTCGTCGTGCTGGGGCCCCTGCTGGCTCGACACGGCAGGGCCCGGGTGTCCATGCCCGGCGGAGACGACTTCGGACACCGTCCGATCGACATGCACCTGCACGCACTCGAGGCCCTGGGGGCCGCCTTCGAGTCGTCCCACGGTTACGTCGAGGGCACGGTGGAGAGCACCGTGGCGGCAAAGCCCCGATTGGTGGGCACACGAGTGGTCCTCGAGTACCCCAGCCACACGGCGACCGACAACGTGCTGATGGCCGCGGTGCTGGCCAAGGGCACCACGGTCATCGAGAACGCTGCTCGCGAGCCCGAGCTCTGCGATCTCGCCAAGTTCCTCAATGCCATGGGGGCACGGGTCAAGGGTGCGGGTACCTCTCGCATCGAGGTGGAGGGCGTCGACTGCCTCCACCCGACCGAGCACCGGGTCGTAGCCGACAGGGTGGTGGCCGCCACCTTTCTCACCGCCGCCGGGCTCGCCGGCGGTGAGGTCGTGGTGGAAGACGCTCGGACCGACCATATGGACATGCTGGTCCGGAAGCTGAACCAGACCGGGATGCACATCACCCAGGGCCCCGATGGGCTGCGGGCCGAGCGCGATCCTTCGGTGCGCCTGCAACCGGTGGACATCGCCACGCTGCCCTACCCGGGGGTGGCCACCGACTACAAGCCCTTCGTGGTCACGTTGCTCACCACGGCCGACGGGGTCGGGATCGTCACCGAGAACCTCTTCTCGGGGCGGTTCCGCTACGTGGACGAACTACGGCGGATGGGCGCCGACATCCGGACCGAGGGGCATCACGCGGTGGTGCGGGGCGTGCCCCGTCTCTCCGGTGCCCCCGTGCGCTCGTCGGACATCCGGGCGGGCGCCGCACTGGTGCTGGCCGGGCTGGTGGCCGAGGGGGAGACGATCATCTCCGACGCCCACCATGTGGACCGGGGCTACGAGGATTTCGCCAAAAAGCTGTCATCACTCGGAGCCAAGGTCAGCCGGAGCGACTGATCGCTCGACCAGCGACGAGCCTGCGCCCGTATACGCTCTCGGAACCTCATGTCGAAACGTCCCACTGATCCCGCCGCCCTGCTCGACGCCGCCCAGGCGGGGGACCGGGTGGCATTGGCCCGCCTGCTGTCGTACGTCGAGCGCGGTGGTGAGCAATCCCGCCAGCTGGCCCATCTGACCTATCGGGCACCGGGGCGCGCCTATACGGTCGGCCTCACCGGCGCCCCGGGATCGGGAAAGTCGACCCTGACCGACCGCCTCATCGGTGCCGTGCGCGAGAAAGGGTTCCCCACTGACGGCTCGTCGACCGACGGCGACGGCGGAACCGACGCTGGCTCGGCCGACACTGCACACCAGGTCGCTGTCCTGGCTATCGATCCTTCGTCACCGTTCACCGGAGGCGCCATTCTCGGCGACCGGATCCGGATGCAGGACCATGCCCTCGACGAAGGCGTGTTCATCCGCTCCATGGCCACCCGAGGTCATCTTGGGGGGTTGGCTGTGGCCGTTCCCGACGCGGTACGGGTCCTGTCCGCCGTCGGCCTCCCGGTGGTGCTGGTGGAGACGGTCGGGGTGGGCCAGGTGGAGGTGGACGTGGCCTCGGCCACCGACACGACCGTGGTGGTGGTCAACCCGGGTTGGGGAGACGCCATCCAAGCCAACAAGGCGGGACTCCTCGAGATCGCCGATCTCTTCGTCATCAACAAGGCCGACCGGGACGGGGTCAGGGAGACCCGCCGCGACCTCGAGGGCATGCTCGACCTCACCGCGCCGAGCGACTGGCGACCCCCGATCGTGGAGACGGTGGCCTCGACCGGCGAGGGTACTGACAGCCTGTGGACGGCGATTGCCGACCACCGGGCGTACCTGGATGCCAGCGGCCTGTTGGACAGGCTCCGGCGAGAGCGACTGGAGCGGGAGTTCCACCAGATCCTCATAGCCCGGCTGGAACGGAAGATCCTCGACCTCCACGGTTCGACCGGCTACGCGGGAGTGATCGAGTCTCTCGCCTCCGGTGAGCTGGATCCATACGATGCCGCCGATCAGCTGCTGGACGGCATCATCACGCCCGATCCTGCCGCCGACCGGGAAGAAGAGACGTAGGTCGTCCCGGCGCCAATACCGGGGTGGCGCCAACGTTCACAGCCGGTTCCACAGGGTCGTCGTTACGGTGGGGAGTGGCGGTTCGGCGCCGCGGCCGGCGTTTCGAGGCCCGCCTGTCATCATCGAGCCAGGCCGGCCCGGAGTGCACCGTGACGGGTTCGGCGTAACCGAGGCGTTATACGCCCGCCCATCTCCGTTAACACGCCGCTCGTACGATCCGAGACATGCACCCCAGACCGGCCCGACGTGTGCAACGGCTCCCAGCAGGTCAGCGCGAGCATGCCAGCCGTCGTCTCCGCGACCTCATCCGGTCCAACATCCATTGGGGGGAGTACCCGCGCGGCTTCCTGCCCGGCGAGTCGGAGCTCATGGTTGCCCATGGTGCGTCTCGGGCCACCGTCCGTGAGGCGCTGACCATGCTCCGCCATGAAGGCGTGATCGATCGCCAGCAGGGCACCGGGACCTTTGTCATCTCCCATACCGCGTCAACGCAGCTGCGCGAAGCTCACGGCGTCTTCCGCCCCGAGCAAGACAGCATGTTCGACCACCACCACACGCTCGAAGTGGACCGCACGTGGGTGCCCATCCCCGACATCGTGGCCTCGCGCCTGGAGGTCGAGCCCGGGCAGAGGTGCCTCCGTTTCGAGTACGTGGCCTCCCACGACGGCGATGTGTTCGCCGTCGCCACCAACTACGTGCTCGATCCGGAGGCCAGCGCAATCGGTACGATCCCCTTGGGGCAGAGCTGGTACGACCTGCTCGACCGGGCCCGGCTCGTGGTGGGCGAATCCGAGTTCGTGATCGGGTGCATGAACGCCGACGAGCACACTGCGGCGATTCTCTCCGCCGAGCCGGGGGCGGCCATGCTGACCATGGAACAGGTGATCAGGGACGATCACGGCCGGCTGTACAACTTCGCCTTCGTGGCCAGCAGAGGCGACCGCAACAGCATCGTCTCCCGGGCCAGGCGGGGCGACGAGAGCATCCACCCCGTCTGACCGCCGCCGGCACTGCTCGATCTCTCGCACATCCGCTCGTTCCACCTGTGGGCCCGTACCCACCTGATCCAGTGAGGTTGATCCATGTTTCCTACCCGCGCCATCGGCTACCTGCGACCCCCGAGCCGGGAACAGGTCGTCGAGTATGCATCCCGTCACCACCTGTCCCTGGACGGAGGCGAAGCCGACCAGATGGTGGCGGCGGTGACGGCCTCGCTCGAGATGTACACACGGGTCGAGGAGCTGGACGAGCCCAGCGTGCCGCTACGCCATCCCTATCGTGATCCGGGACGCACGCCCCGGTCCGGCGAGGACCCCTATAACGCCTTCATCCGCTTCTGCGAGGTGCGTGGCGCCGAGGACGGTCCGCTGGCCGGCAAGACGGTCGGGGTGAAGGACTGCATCGCGGTGGCCGGCGTCCCCACGACCAACGGAGGTCGGCGCACGCCCGCCGTGGTGCCCACTGAGGACGCCGTCGTGGTCGAGCGCCTGCTCGACGCCGGAGCCACCATCACCGGGAAGACGAACCTGGAGGACCTGGCCCTCGGTCTGGGCGAGGGCTCGGCCTTCGGTGCCTCCCGGAACCCGGTGAACCCGGCGTTCGCCACCGGCGGATCCTCGTCCGGCTCTGGCGCCGCCGTGGCCGCCGGCCTCGTCGACATGGCCCTCGGGGCCGACGAAGGAGGCAGCGTCCGCATCCCCGCGGCGTGGTGCGGGCTGGTGGGCATGAAAGCCACCCATGGCCTCGTCCCCTCCTACGGCCTCACCTACATGGATCACACCATCGACCACATCGGGCCGATGACCAAGACGGTGGCCGACAACGCCCTGATGCTCGAGGTCATGGCCGGATCGGATTGGCGGGACCCCCAGTGGGTCCGGACCGAGCCGACCGCCGGTGCCTATACGGCGGCCGCCGGGCAGGGTGTCGGAGGCCTGCGTATCGGGGTCATCAGCGAGGCGCTCGAAGCATCGGGGTGCAGCGCCGATGTGCTCGAGGCATTCGACTCGGCGCAAAAGCTACTCGTCGATCTGGGCGCGGTGGTCACCGACGTGTCCATTCCTCTGTGGACCGATTCCAAGGCGATCGGCCTGGGTGCTCTCGGGCTCGGGCTCTACGGCATGGCCATCTCCTACGGCATCGGGTTCAGCCATCTCGGCCGCGTCGATCCGTCGATGACCGCGGCGTGGGCTTCGCAGACGCGCCAGCAGGCGGCCGACCTTCCCGAGATGCTCAAGAGCACGTTGCTGACGACCGAGCACCTTCTCTCGTGCTACCAGGGGGTGCCCATCGCCAAGAGCCAGAACCTTCGGCTCGAGATGCGACGGCAGACGGCCGCGGCGCTCGCGGGCGTGGACCTGATGATGACCCCGACCATCCCGACCGTGGCCTACCAACTGCTCGACCGTCGTGCCCAACCGGGCGAGATGGCCGAGCGCATGCAGCTGTCGATGGGGGCCACCACCAACACCATGCCGTTCGATCTCACCGGCAATCCAGCGCTCTCGCTGCCGTGCGGGACGGGCGAGCACGATCTTCCGATCGGGCTGCAGCTGATCGGTCCCCACTTCGGCGAGGAATTGGTCTATCAAGCCGCATTCGCCTTCGAGGAGGTCATGTCATAAGCAGTAGGGCCGTACCATCGGGCGGCCGCCACGGTCGGATTTCGGCAAACGCCGGGTGCTTCGGCACCCGGCGTTTGCGCGTCGGCACGCTGCTCCCCTGTTCCCCGACGGTGGGCGCCGTGACGCAGTTGGTCGACGTCGTGACGCAGTCGGTCGACGGATTCCCCCCCCGCCCGTGAAACGCCGGGCCCAAGGAGGGGCCGTCGGCGGCGGATGCCGCCCTCATCTCGGCGGAACGGAGCCATGGGTCACCGGACTTCCTGTTCAGAGACGTGCCCGTGGCGCTGCCATCGGCGTAATCGCGAAGTAACCGCGCAGCTACGTCGGGGAAACAATGGGTTGGCAGCATGACGCCATGACCCGGGTCCCACCGCCGCCG
>DASXMT010000548.1:0-6221 GCA_036495505.1 Acidimicrobiales bacterium
CTGGATCGCACAGGTCGCCGATATTCATCCTGGCCGTGCGCCGTCCCCCTCGGGTCCGACGGGCGACTGACTCGGGGCGGGCGGCATCGAGAGTGCGGGCCTGTCGATCCAGGACCTCACCCAGTTCCGGCCGCAAGCCAGGTCGGGCGACCGGGGTGGCAGGGTCGGCGCCCTGGGCAGGGTCGGCCCCCTGGGCAGGGCTAACGCCGGTGGGGGCAGCCACCTCTTCTTCCCCGTCGACGGGGATCTCGCCGGGGGTCACCGATACCAGTGGGTCCCCCACCGCCACCTGAGCGCCGACCGCCACCTCGACCAGCCGGACTCGACCCGAGACCTCGGCCGATACCACGTATTCCATCTTCATCGACTCGGTGACCACCAAGGTGTCCCCAGCCGCGACACGGTCACCCGCAGTCACTGACACCTGGACCACCGTCCCTAGCACCGGAGAGCGGGACATCAGGGTGGTCTCGGCCGTTCGATCGTCGCTCATGGGGGATCCTCTGGCCCGCCGGCCCGTTCCGGCGGAACGCCGGGATCTTCAGTGTCCAGACGCTCAGCTCGGAGTGTCGATCGCCGGACCTTACCGGCGTCGTCCCGGAGCGGGATGTCGACGAACTCCACCGTCCGGGGCCGTTTGTAGGCCACCAGACGCTCGGCGGCGAAGGCGTCCAGGTCCTCGAAACTGACCGCCGTCGGATCGGCTTCGACGATGGCGTGCACCCTGGAGCCCTTGTCCTCGTCGGGCAGTCCGATCACCGCACACGACAGGACGGCGGGGTGCTCGGCCAGGATTGCCTCCACCTCGGCCGGATACACATTGGCCCCACCCACCAAGATCATGTCCTGGGACCGATCGCCCAGATAGAGATAGCCGTCCTCGTCGACCCAGCCCAAGTCGCCGAGCGACTCCCACCCACCGGGGCGGACTCGGGCTTCGGCCCCCACATACCGGTAGGCAGGAGTGGACCGTTTGGAGCGGAGCCAGACCTCACCCTGCTGGCCAGCCGGCAGTACCCGCCCGTCCGGGTCGCAGATCTGGACATCGCCCCCCTGAGGGAGCCCTACCGATCCCCGGTGCGTGAGCCACTCGGTGCCGATGATGGTGGTCGCAACCTGCGCCTCGGTGCCGGCATAGAGCTCGAAGATCCGCTCGGGACCCAACCACCCGATCCATGCCTCCTTCAACCATGGGGGACAGGGCTCGGCCAGGTGCCACACCACCCGCAGCGACGAGAGGTCGTAGGCCTGGCGCACCTCGGGTGGAAGCCTCCAGATGCGCTTCATCATGGTGGGGACCACGTAGAGGACATCGGCCCGGTACTCCGCCACAGCCGCCAGCGTTGCCTCGGCATCGAACCGGGGAAGCAGCACCACATGACTGCCGTGGAGAAGGGCATAACAGGCCCAGACCACCGGACCGTTGTGGTAGAGCGGCCCAGGCATCACCAGACAGCCGTCCGAGCTGAACTGGAGACGGGAGACCGACGAGGGGTCCACCAAGCCGGGGTCGCCGGAGACGATCAACTTTGGCCGACCGGTGGAGCCTCCCGAGGTGGGTGCCTTCCAGGCCGGACTGACTACGTCAGGCAGCTCAACCGGTCCGTCGGGCTCGGGCGGTTGGAAGCCCACTGGCAGGCACGTCCGTCCCGGTAGCCGCTCGGGATCCATCCCGAGTATCAGCACCGGGTCGGCCAGCTCCACCACCGCCTCCAGCTCCCGGAGGGGAAGCCGGGCACTGACCGGCTGGGGAACGGCACCGAGCTTCCAGAGCGCCACCGAGGCCACCACCCACTCGACACTGTTGGGGAGGCACAAGGTGACCATGTCCCCGAGACCCACCCCCAGCCGCCGGAACTCCATGGCAAAGGCGTCCGAACGGCGGTCGAGCTCGGCCCGGGTGAGGGTGGTGTCGGCGCACGTCACCGCAGGGAAGTCTGGTCGCTGAGCGGCCAGGTTACGAAGCTGGGCGCTGAAGGAGATCAGGGTGGGCATGGTCTCCAGCTCCGATCGATCCGGCCGCAAACGGGGCGCAGCCATGGACGAACCTCGGCCAGGCGTCTGTTGGAAGAGTGGGCACGTGTTGGAAGATGGGAACGGTTCGTCCCCGCAGGGTAGCGGGACCCGGACCGATGGCGAGGCACCACTGGGCCGCTAGAAGTATCCGCGCGCTCTACACGACTGGCGCCAGGGATGAGTTCGACACGACGGCAGCGGCTTACTCCTCGTGGCCGGAAGAAGCGGCTAGCGTGCTGCGGTGCTGCACGAACCATACGCGAGGCTCGAAAGGGACCGATGACCCGATTCATCGAGAGCACCATCACCTTCCCCTACAAGCGGTCCCTCGGGCCCGTCGTCGGGGCATTCATGAGCGCCCTGACCGAGAAGCAGATCCTTGGCATCCGTTGCCAGGACGCCGTATTGGTGCCACCAATGGAGTGGGATCCGGCGACCGGGGCCGAGCTCCCGCACCAGTTCGTGGAAGTGGGGCCGGCGGGAACGGTCGAGTCGTGGACGTGGGTGGCTACCCCGTCGGTCCAGCATCCGCTCGAACATCCCTTCGCATTCGCGATGGTCCGACTGGACGGTGCCACTACTCCGCTGCTGCATGCGGTGGACGCCGGCACGCCGGAGTCCATGTCCGAGGGAATGCGTGTGGCACCCCGATGGCGGGGCACCCGGGAGGGGCGGATCGATGACATCATCTGTTTCGTCCCCGGCGAGGCGGCGGAGACCGAGGGCGAGGACACCGGTGGAGCCGCCGAACCGGTGACCCGAATGGACTATCTGGCCTCGATCACGTACCGCAACCCGGTCCCCGAGGCCGCAGACCGGGCGACGGAAGCATCCCGGCAGCACCGGCTGCTGGGTCTGCGTTGCCCGACGTGCGGAAGGGTGTATGCGGGTGGACGCGGCCTCTGCCCCGTCGATGCCATCGAGCTCGGGCCGGACTGCGAGGTTGACCTGCCACACAAGGGCACCATCACCAACTTCGCCATCGTCACGCCGGTGCAGTACCCGGGCCAGACCGAGACCGAGCCGTTCGTTCGTGCCTTCGTCCTCCTCGACGGGACCGATGTGATCGTCCCGTACTCGGTCGTCATCGAGTTGCCCGCCGACCAGGTAAAGGTGGGCCAGCGTGTCGACGCTGTGTGGGCCTCGCCGGCCGAGATGACCGACGAGGGTGGCGGCATGGGCGGCAGCTGGGGCTCGCTGCTCGGTTGGATCCCCAACGGCGAGCCGGATCTCGACGATCCTGACCTCGTGAACCGGATCTTCTGACCATGAGCGCATCCTCGGACGACATCGCCGTCATCGGCTGGGCCCAGACCCCCATGGTCCGACACACGGACAAGTCGGAGACCCAGCTGCTGATGGAGGCGATCACCAAAGCGATCGCCCCGCTCGGACTGGGTCGGGCCGACATCGACTTCACCTGCCTGGGCAGTTGCGACTACATCACCGGCCAAGCCTTCTCCTTCGTGTCCAACCTCGACGCGATCGGCGCCTGGCCGCCCAAGCGGGACTCCCACGTGGAGATGGACGGCGCCTGGGCACTCTACGAGGCGTGGCTCCGCCTGCAGGAGGGAGACATCGAAATCGCCGTGGTCACCGGATCGGGTCGCTCCTCGACCGGCGATCCGGCCTTGATCTATCCAATGGAGATGGACCCGTACTTCCTGGCCCCCCTGGGGGCTGACCCGCTTACCTTCGCCGCCCTCCAGGCCCGCGCCGTGATCGCCGCCGGTATCGCCGACGAGCGCTCCATGGCCGAGGTGGCGGTGCGAGCCCGCGGCACGGGCGACGTCGAGTCTTTGTTGGCCGAGGGGTACATCCGCCAGCCGCTCCGACGCCACGACGTGCCCCCGATCACGGACGGTGCAGCCGCCATGGTGCTGGCCACCGGTGATCGTGCCCGTCAGCTGGTGGGACGGCCGGCCTACATCACCGGATTCGACCACCGGACCGAGTGCCACAACCCGTCCTTCCGGGCACTGGGCGATTCGCCGTCCACCCGGATCGCCGCCGAGGCCGCCGGTCTCGGCGACGCCGCCGTCGAAGTGGCCGAGCTCCAGGCGGCCTTCACCCATGAGGAGCTACTCCTGCGAGACGTGCTCGGCTTCGGGGACGACGTGGCCGTGAACCGTTCCGGAGGGGCGCTGCGGGAAAATCCGATCATGGCCACCGGACTCTGCCGGATAGGTCACGCCGCCGACCACATCTTCGGGGGCGGGAGTCGGGCCCTGGCCCATTCGACCTCCGGGCCATGCCTCCAACAGAACCTCATCTGCATCCTGGAGGGAGGGTCGTGAGCACTACCCCGGTGGCCGTCGTCGGCGTGGGCCAGACCCACCACAAGTCCCGGCGGCTCGACGTGTCGTTCGGCGGCCTCGTGCGTGAAGCGGTATTCCGGTCTCTCGAGGACGCTCAGATGTCCCTCGACGACATCGATGCCGTCGTGCTGGGAAAGGCTCCCGACCTCTTCGAGGGCGTGATGAAGCCGGAGCTGTATCTGTCCGACGCCCTCGGTGCGGTGGGCAAGCCCATGTTCCGCGTCCATACGGCCGGCTCAGTGGGGGGAACCACCGCCATCGTGGCTGCATCCCACGTCCAGGCGGGCAAGCACCGGACGGTCCTCGCCGTCGCATTCGAGAAGCAGTCCGAGGGCAACGCCCAGTTCGCCCTGGGCAGCGGGAAGGGCGCCTCCCTGGGTGCCGGTGGTGCGTTCGCCCCGTTCATCCGGGCTTACATCCAAAGGAGCGGAGCCCCCGAGCACATCGGGTGGAAAGTGGCGGTCAAGGACCGCCTCAACGCCTTGAAGAACACGTACGCCCACCTCAAGATCGAGGACATCTCCATCGAAAAGGTAAGGGCTTCGCCGATGATGTGGGAGCCCACCCGGTTCCTCGAGTCGTGCCCGTCGTCGGACGGAGCCTGCGCGGTGGTCATCACCGACGAGGCAGGAGGAGAAGCTGCTGCGGCCGACGGTCGACCGCCTGCGTGGATCCTGGCGTCCTCGTCCCGATCCGAGCCACCCAGCTTCCCCGGCCGCGATCCGGTGCGGCCCGCGGCCGCTCTCCAGTGCGCAGCCGACGTCTACACCGCCGCCGGAATCACCGATCCCCGTCGTCAGATCGACACCGCCGAGCTGTACGTCCCGTTCTCGTGGCTGGAACCCATCTGGCTCGAGGCCTTCGGTCTGGCCGATGAAGGTGCGGGGTGGAAGCTGGTCGACGATGGCACCACCGAACTCGGGGGCTCGCTGCCCGTCAACGCCTCCGGCGGCGTTCTGTCCAGCAATCCCATAGGGGCCTCGGGCCTACTGCGGTTCGCCGAGGCGGCCAACCAGGTCCGGGGTGCGGCCGGGGAGCACCAGGTGGACGGAGCGAAGGTGGCCCTCGGTATGGCATACGGGGCCAACAACCAGTACTTCAGCACCTGGGCCGTGGGGAGTTCGCTGCACCCGTTCGGGTGAGATGCGTCGGATCGGGCGGCGCCACCGGAGCACCTGGCTACGGACTAAGGACTTCCTGCGGCATCGGGAGTGCGTTCCGACCGGTCGCAAGCAAGGTCACGAGTCAGTTCAGACCCTCAGGCAGGACGGGCAGGGGCGACAGGGATGCGGAGGTAGTCGGCCAGCCACGGCCCGGTCACGCTACCCGGGGAACGGGCGACATCCTCGGGGGTCCCTGCCGTCAGAATGCGCCCGCCGTCGGGGCCACCGCCCGGGCCCATATCGACGATGTGGTCCGCTGCGGCAAGCAGGTCGAGGTCGTGGTCGATGACGATGATGGTGGCCCCCGCCTCTGTCAGCCGGTCGAACACACCGACCAGTGTGGCCACATCCAGAGGGTGGAGTCCGGTGGACGGCTCGTCGAAGACGTACAGGGTGTCCCGTTGGCTGCTGCGCAACCGGGAGGCGATCCGTAGCCGCTGCGACTCACCGCCTGACAGGGATGGCGTGGGCTCGCCGAGCCGCAGGTATCCGAGTCCGACCTCGGCCATCGGGCGCAGGGTGGCCGCGAGCGGAGCGCGATCGGCGAACCGTTTCAGGCCCTCGTCAACGCTGAGATCAAGGGCGTCAGCGACGGTCAGGCCGTCGATGGTCACGGCGAGGGTGGCGTCGTTGAAGCGGGCGCCGTGGCAGGTCGGACATGGAGCGGTGATGTCGGGTAGGTACTGGACGTCGAGCTCAATGTGGCCGAGCCCGCGGCAGGTGG
>DASXMT010000549.1:0-13234 GCA_036495505.1 Acidimicrobiales bacterium
CGCGGCCCTTACCAGGTGGGCAAGGACTTTCGGCCGGTGGTGTCTGCGCACCCGGCCTTCGAGGACGTCAACCGGTATCGCTACCAGTTCCACCAGATGCTCGATCACGCCGGTCTGATGGACCGGATGGCCTCGACCAGCTACATCACGGCCATGGAGCCCGACCAGCGAGAGGCCTACCTGGTGCCGCTGGCCGAGCTGGTGTCCCGGCTGCCCGAGCCCGTCGACCTGCCCTATGTCACCAGTGCGTACACGGCCCGACGCGTCTGAGTCGACACGACCCGGGTTGCGATCGCACACCGCCCGCGCCCGCTAAACGATGCAGCGGTCACGCCGGCCAAGAAATTCGAGCCGGCGGTGGGAATCGAACCCACGACCTGACGATTACAAGTCGTCTGCGCTACCAACTGCGCCACACCGGCCGGTCGTCAGGCCTCAGCCCGCTTCCTCGGGAAGCCTATCTGGCAGGCACTACGGCCCCGTAGGGCACGGCCTGTCCGGGCCGCGTGGGGGGAAACGCTTGCGCCCGAACCTCCAGGTTGGCAGGCTGGCACCCCAATGACCGACACCTCTGCATTCGGCGAGGACCCGCCGCCGCCACCCGACGGACCCGATGAGGGCCCACCGGTGGGTCGGGCGGTGGCCCTTCTGGTCGTCTTCGTGGTGGTGACCGCCCTGCTCGTGGGCATCGTGAACCGCCATCCGGCAACGAGCGTGGCCACCGCCACCACCGCCACCACGGCCCCGCACACCTCGACCACCGTTCCCGGTGGCACCACCACTACGACCGTGCCGAAAACCCAGGTCCCGGTGCTGGTGGCCAACGGATCGGGTGCGGTCAACGCAGCCACCAACTTCTCCAACGAGCTCCAGTCGGCCGGGTGGACCCAGCTTCCGCCGGTGAACGCCACGGTCACCGGTCTGGGCTCCTCGAGCGTGTACTACGCCGCTCCCGTCTACAAGCCGGCGGCGCAGTCCATCGCCACCACGCTGCACCTTCCGGCCACTGCGGTGAAGCCGCTGACGGCCGCCGTGCCGGTGGCCAACGTGGTCGGATCGGGGGTGGTCGTGGTGGTCGGCGCTGACCTGGCCCCGGTATCGGGCTCGACCACGACCACTGCGGCGCCGGTGACCACCACGACGTCCCCGCACTCGACCACCTCCACGACCAAGAAGTAATGACCGACCCGCCGGAATGGGCGGCGCACTTTGCCCCCTTTCTGGCCGACCGGGCAGGGAGCGTGGTGCTCACCGATTTTGACGGCACGCTGGCCCCCATTGTGGCTGACCCGGCCACGGCTCGGCCGCTGCCCGGTGCCCGGGAGACCCTGGCCGACCTGGGGCGGCAGTTCCGCACGGTGGCGGTGATCTCCGGTCGGCCGGCGTCGTTCTTGGTGGACCGACTCGGCGGCATCGGCGGTGTCCGGTTAATCGGCTCCTACGGGGCGGAGTGGGCCGGAGCCGACGGCATCATCACCAGCGACCCGGCCGTCGACCAATGGCGCTCGGCAGTAGCCGAGGCCGGGGCCAGGCTGGCCGCAGAAGCCCCTCCCGGGGTGCTGGTCGAGAACAAGACCCTCTCGCTGACCCTTCACTGGCGGAGGGCCCCGGGGTCCGAGCCCTGGGTCATCAAGGCGGCTACAACAGAGTCCGAGCGCTCCGGGCTGGTGTGCCACGACGGACGCCAGACGGTGGAGCTGCGCCCCCCCGTCCCCATCGATAAGGGATCGGTGGTCGAGCAGCTGGCCCGAGGGGCCCGGTGCGCCTGCTTCCTGGGTGACGACGTGGGTGACCTCCCTGCCTTTGCCGCCCTCGACCGCCTGGCCGCCGAGGCCGGGACCATCGTGGTGAAGGTGGCCGCGGCCGACCAGGAATGCCCGCCCGAAGTGGGGGCTTCGGCCGACGCCATCGTCGAGGGCCCTCCCGGTGCCCTGCGCCTGCTGCAGTGGCTCGCGCAACCGGTGTAGCGGGTCAGTCACTAGCGGGTGACTCAGGGGGAACCACCCGCCCCGGAAGGACGGGGCGAACCCGGTTCCGGCTGATCCTCAGGTGAAGTTGCTCCGGCTGATCCTCAGGTGATGATGCTCACGTGACGCTGCTCAGGTGATGCGGTCGGCTTGCGCCAGCTGGTCGTTGAACCAGTCGGCCGGGGACTTGGCCACGATGAGATCCCGGAGCGCCTTGGAGGCCTCGGCTCGCTCGTCGGCTCCCATCCTGAGCGCTTGGGACAAGGTGGTCGCCGTGCCGCCCACATCGAAGGGGTTGATCTCCAAGGCGAGGCCGACCAGTTCTTCGAAGGCGCCGGCCTCGCGAGACAGGGCCAGGACGCCGTCGGTGGAGTTGAGCACGGGTCCTTCCTTCGCGACCAGGTTCATGCCATCACGGATCGGATTGACCAGCAGGACGTCGTAGCGCGTGAGGGCAGCCAGCGATCGCGGATAGTCGTCCTCGACGTGCAGGACGATCGGCGTCCACCCGGGGGTGGCCCAGCGCCGGTTGATGCGGGCCACGGTCGACTCCACCTCGTTCTGGTAGGCCAGGTACTCGGCCAGTCCCTGCCGAGAGGGGTAGGCGAGGGCAACGAAGACCACCCGCTCTCGCCACTCCGGTTCGTAGGCCAAGAGCTCCTCGTAGGCCCAGAACCCGCGCAAGATGTTCTTGGACAGCTCCATGCGGTCGACCCGCAGGATTACCTGGCGGTGGGCGCCGATCTCGGACTCCAGCCGGCCGAGCGCCACCTCCACTTCGGGCTGTTCGACCGAGGCCTGGAGGCGGTCGGTGTCGGTGCCCAGTCCCGAGACGAAGGTCGACGGCGGTGCCCGATCGGGGCTCAGCTGGTCGTGGCAGGCCCGGTAACCGGCGGCCCAGCGCTCGGTGTGGAACCCACACGCGCCGAACCCGGCCATGCCCGCCAACAGCTCGTCGATCGCGGCGTTGGGCAGCATGCGTAACACCGAGGGATCGGCAAACGGGGTGTGGGTGAAGTGCACGGTCCGCAGGTCGGGTCGCTCGCGGGCCAGCTCCGAGCCGACCAAGGTGAGGTGGTAGTCCTGGACGAGGACACGTCCAGCTTCGGGCGCCACCAAAGCCACCCGCTCGGCGAACAGCCGGTTGTACTCCCGGTATGCCTCCCAGGCCTCGGTCCAGCGCCCATCGGATCGAGGGCGCCGGGCGGCATCGAAGAGATGATGGTGACAGAACCAGAGCGTGGCGTTGGACACCACGTCGTAGGCCATCCGATAGACGTCGGGGTCGGGATCGAGGAGCTCGATGCGCAGTCCGTCCTCGACCATGAGGCCCTGGTCCATAGCCTGCCGATCGGCATCGCTCAGGGCGCAGGCCACCCAGGTCGCCCCGGTGCCCGCCACCATCGGGTACAAGGAGCCGGCGAGGCCCCCGGCGCCGTGGCCCCTGACCAGCTGGCCCTTGTCGTCGAGGCGGAACGAGAGCGGGCCGCGGTTCGAGACCATGACGAGGTCTTGGAGGGACCCTGGAGAGCCCCCTTGGGATCGGTCGGCCATGGAGCGCAAGCTAGTCGGGTCGCGGCGACTACGGCGGTGAGGAGATCGGCCCGGCCCCTTGACAAGGTTGTGATTGACCACTACCTTACGAGTGATGGTTCCGATCCGACAGTCAGCAGGGGCACGGCGCTCCTCCGTTCTCACGGCAGCAATTGCCGAGTTCGCCGGGTCGGGATACGCGGGTACCTCCACCGAGGCCATCGCCAAGCGGGCAGGGATCTCCCAGCCCTATCTGTTCCGGTTGTTCGGCACCAAAAAGGACCTTTTCATTGCCACCTACAACCTTGTATCCGCCCGGATAGAAGAGGCCTTCATTGACGCTGCCGATGGCCTTCGTGGCGAAGAAGCCATGCACGCCATGGGCGCGGCCTATATCGAGCTGCTCCAGGACCCGGACCTCCTCCAGGTCCAGTTGCACGGGTTCGCCGCCGCCGCCGGGGATGCCGACATCGCTCGTGCCTGTCGGGAGGGATTCCACACCCTGTGGCACTTTATCCATGAGCGGGCAGAGGTGGACGAAGACGAGCTTCGCAATTTCTTCGCCCACGGCATGCTGTTGAGCGTGCTCTCGGCTATCAACATGTTGGCAATTCCCGAGCCGTGGGCTCAGGTGTTCTGCCCGGATCCTGAGAAGGCGGCGCTGCTCCAGTCTGCAGGAGCTGCTGCCGCATCGGTCCCGCAACCGTCGACCGAGACGGCATGAGAACTCGAACCTCATTTTTTTTCCGACCTGAAGGTAGTAACTAATCACAACTGTCCAGGAGGTATCACCGCTCATGTTTTCGCCACTTCTGTTCCCTCCCTTTTTTTCGACAATGGAGTTAGTAACTAGTCACAACCTCACCGCAGCAGCAACCGGCCCCGAGGGACAGGGGCGGTTCAGGAATGCCATCCAGCGAGCAACTTCATTCGGAAAGAGGGCACGATGACCACCACACTCGATCGAAACGATGCCTCGGGGCCCATCGGCTCGGGAGCAAACGGCTTGGCCCGCTCCAAGGCCGTCTGGGCCGTCGTCATCACCGGGCTGGCCCTGTTCATGGCCTCCCTCGACAATCTGGTCGTCTCGACGGCCCTGCCGGTCATCCGGGTGAACCTGCATGCCGGGCTGACCGGGCTCGAGTGGACGGTGAACGCCTACACGCTGACCTTCGCTGTGCTGCTGTTGAGTGCGGCCGCGGTGGGCGAGCGCATCGGCCGGCGGCGTACCTTCATCATCGGGATCGCCGTGTTCACCCTTGCCTCTGCGGCCGCGGCTTTGGCCCCGAGCATCGGTGTGCTGGTTGCCGCCCGCGCCATCCAGGGTGCCGGTGGGGCGATGATCATGCCCTTGTCGCTGACGCTCCTCAGTGCGGCTGTTCCGCCTGAGCGCCGCAATGCCGCTCTCGGCATCTGGGGCGCCATCGGCGGGATGGCCGTAGCCATCGGGCCGCTGGTCGGCGGGGCGGTCACCACCGGCTGGGCCTGGCAGTACATCTTCTGGCTCAACGTCCCCATCGGGCTGATCCTCGTCCCCCTGGCCTGGTGGAAGCTGTCCGAGTCCCGGGGTCGGGCGTCCCGACTGGACTTCGGCGGTGTCATCCTGGCCAGCATTGGCCTGTTCGGCGTGGTCTACGGCCTGGTCCAGGGCAACTCCCACGGCTGGACCAGCACCGGGGTCCTGACCTCGTTCGTCGTGGGCGTGGCCGGCTTGGCTGCCTTCGTGTGGTGGGAGCTCCGGGTCGAGAACCCGATGCTGCCGCTGCGCCTGTTCAAGAACCGTGCGTTCGCCACCGTCAACGTGACGGCGATGCTGTTCAGCTTCGGGATGTTCGGCTCGATCTTCTTCCTGTCCCAGTTCCTCCAGACCGTCCAGGGCTACTCGCCGCTCAGCGCGGGCATCCGGGTGTTGCCGTGGACCGGGGTGACCATGCTCCTGGCCCCGGTGGTGGGGCTGCTGGCCGAGCGCATCGGAGGCAAGATCCTGGTCGTCTCCGGCCTGATCCTCCAGGCCGTGGCCCTGTTCTGGCTGGCCACCGTGGTCACGCCGACCACGCCGTACCTGGACATGGTCCCTGCCTTCGTGATCGCTGGCGTGGGCATGACGCTCTTCTTCGTCCCCCTGGCCTCGCTGGTGCTGGGCTCGGTGCCAAAGGCGCTCGAAGGGGTGGCTTCGGGAACCAACAGCGCATTCCGGGAGCTGGGCGGCGTGCTGGGCATCGCCGTGCTGGGTGCCGTCTTCTCGTCGTCAGGTGGCTACGCCTCCGGCCAGGACTACGTGAACGGGCTGACCCCGGCCATCACTGTGGGGGCGATCGTGGTGGCCATCGGTGCGATCACCGCCATGCTGGTGCCGGCCATCAAGCGGTCCCGCCAGCGCCGTGAGGGTGAGGATGTCCAGCCGGCCATGGACGGGACGGCCCAGGCGGGCCTCGAAGGGGCCGTGGAGCCGGCGGTTGGGGCGGCAGGCGTCACCGGTGTCGAGCTCGAGCGCAGTCTGGCATGAACACTTGGGCCTCCTCACTATTTGGCCGCCTGATACTGGGGCCGCCTGATACGTGGGGCGCCTGACTACGGGGTCGGGCGGCTTATACGTGGGCCACCTGATACGTGGGCCGCCTGATACATGCGCCGCCTGACTACGGGGTGGATCGGGTGCGGATGGCTATGGATGCGGTTGGCTACTTTGAGGTTGGTTCGGGGGCGGTCGGCTCGGTGCTCGCGGGAATGAAGCGGGCCCGGGCCAGGGCCGTTTGCAGGATGTCGGTGGCCTGAGGCCGGAGCTCGGACAACGGCCGGTTCCGGTGCACCCGAACGCCCAGGTCGACCTGGGCGATGGAGTCCGCCCCGTACCGGGTGGCCACATCAACCAGGATGGCCAGCTCCACGGCGTACCCGTCGGCCAAGCCACACGCTTCGAGCACCGCACGGGGTGCCGCCGTCTCGCCGGCCAAGGGCTGGTTGATCCCAGCCAGGTTCGGAAAGAGCAGGTCGATGACCGGTCTGGCCATCAGCTCGGTCACCCGTCCACCACCACCGGGGGCGTCGTGCAAGGGCCGTTCGTAGAAGCCCTTGACCAACTTGATGTTGTCGTCCAGCAACAGGGGGCCGAGCAGCCCGCTCACGAAGTGGGGGCCGAAATTGGTCACATCGGCATCCACGAAGGCGACGATGTCCCCCTTCGACGCCTCGAGGCCCACCCGCATGGCCTGGCCCTTGCCCCCGAACCCGCTGCGAGCCGTCGGAGCCGCAGGATCGTGGGCGTCGTCAGTATCGTGGGCGTCGTCGTGATTCTGGGCGTCGTCGTGGTTCTGGGGACCAGGCGTCCAGGAATCCGTACTCGGGCTGGTCGGTGTGGCCGGTCCGGTGAGAGTTCCGGGGCCGGTCGGTTTACCGGGCTCGCCCACCACGACCGCTCCGGCTCGTTGGGCGACCTCCGCAGTCCCGTCGGTAGAACCATCGTCGACGACCAATACTTCATCGAGCAAAGGGGCGCCACCACCGACGGCGGTGAGGGCACTGGTGATCGATCTCACCACCGCCCCTACGGTGGAGGCCTCGTTTCTGGCAGGTATGCAGACGGAGATCTTGCGGTCACCCTTGGCGGCCACCAGGGCCTGGATGTCGAAGTCGCCGTGCCCGAACACGCGCCGGGAGCGCTCCGGTTCCTCGCTCCTGGTCGACGGCATGGCGACATCTTCGCTCACGATGGCGACGGCGGGGAAAACGGGACGGCCAACCCATGCCGTCGGCATACTTTGCCCAGGTGATGGACGTCAGCGGGCAGGTGACGGCGGCCCGAGCGTCGGGCGGCCGGAGCCCCCTGGAAAGGCTGGCCACGGGCCGAGAGATCCCCTCGGGAGTCCGGTTTGGGGGGGCGGATTGACGACGGGTGTGAATTCGTCCACGATAGAGGGATCATCCAGAGCGGTTGAGGGACCGGGCCCTGTGACGCCGCGGCAACCAGCACATCGAAGGCCTGCGGGCTCGAGGTGGTGCCAGGTGCCAATGCCCGAGCGATGAGGAGGACACGTGGATTTCGTTTCTGGACTTCGCTGTCGTGAATGCGGCCGCGCCTATCCGGCCGAGGCACTGCACGTCTGTGACTACTGCTTTGGGCCGCTCGAGGTCACCTACGACTACGAACGAATCGCCGCCACGGTGACGCGGGAGCGGATAGCCGCCGGCCCTCGGACGATCTGGCGCTACGCGGACCTCTTGCCGGTGTTCGACCCCGCTCCGGTCGACCTCGGAGCCGGGTTCACCCCGTTGGTCCGCGCCGACCGGCTCGCCGCCGAACTCGGTCTGGGAGAGCTGTGGATCAAGGACGACACGGCCAACCCCACCGGGTCCTTCAAGGACCGGGTCGTCTCGGTCGCGCTGACCAAAGCCCGCCAGCTCGGGTTCAAGGTGGCCGCCTGTGCGTCGACTGGGAACCTGGCCAACTCGGTGGCGGCCCACGCCGCCCGGGCGGGCATGGAATCGATCGTGCTGATCCCGTCCAACCTGGAGAAGGCCAAGGTCACCATGACCGCCGTCTACGGGGGCCGGGTCATCGCCGTCGACGGTAGCTACGACGATGTCAATCGTCTGTGCGCCGAGTTGACCAGCGAGCATCCCTCCTGGGCCTTCGTCAACGTGAACGTCCGCACGTACTACGCCGAGGGGTCGAAGACCCTGGCTTTCGAGGTGGCCGAGCAGCTGGGCTGGGAGACGCCGGACCACGTCGTGGTGCCAATCGCCTCGGGGAGCCAGCTGACCAAGGTGGCCAAGGGCTTCGAGGAGTTGGCCAAGGTGGGCCTGGTCGAGAATGGCCACACGGTGCGGGTCTCCGGCGCCCAGGCTGCCGGCTGTTCCCCGGTGGCCACGGCCTTCGCCGACGGGAGCGACGTCATTCGCCCGGTGAAGCCGTCGACCATCGCCAAGTCGTTGGCCATCGGCAATCCAGCTGACGGGTGGTACGCCCTCGAGGCCATTCGGAAGTCCGGCGGCTCCTGTGCGTCGGTGACCGATGACGAGGTGCTCGAGGGAATCAAGTTGCTGGCCCGGACGGAGGGTATCTTCGCCGAGACGGCGGGTGGCGTGACCATCGCCACCCTGGCCAAGCTGGCCGCCGAGGGAATCGTCCGCTCCGATGAGCGGGTGGTGGCCCTGGTCACCGGGCACGGCCTCAAGACGGTCGAGGCCCTGACCGACACGGTCGGCCCCCTCGCTACGATCCCCCCCACGCTCGATGCCTTCGACGCGGTCGTCGATCTGGACGTCGAGCACAACACCACCGCATCTAGGAGCACCTCATGAGCGTCACCGTCCGTATCCCCACCCAACTGCGTACCTTGACCGGGGGAAGCGGTGAGGTCGTCGTTGACGGCGGAACCGTCGGCGACGTCCTGAAGGCACTCGATGCCGCCCATCCCGGCTTCGCCGGGCGCCTGTTCGACGATGCCGGTGGGCTCCGCCGCTTCGTCAACGTGTTCCTGGCCGACGAGGACGTCCGCTTCCTCGACGGTCTGGGCACCGAGGTGAAGGACGGGCAGACCCTGTCCATCGTCCCCGCAGTTGCCGGCGGCTGACTGGCCATACACCCATCCTCCCTGGTAGGGCCCGTCGCGGTTGCGTCCGGCCGTGCGGCGTGGTTTGCTGTTAGCACTCGGCAGCATAGAGTGCTAATGACCTGAAGACCCGAAAACGGGTCTCTCAAACCCCCCACGGCCCCGGCATCGGGCCGTGAACCGATCGAATCCACGGAGGATCACGACATGGCCAAGTTGATCACCTTCGACGAGGAGGCTCGCCGGTCCCTCGAGAGCGGGATGAACAAGCTCGCCGACGCCGTTCGCGTCACCCTTGGCCCCAAGGGCCGCAACGTCGTCTTGGACAAGAAGTGGGGTGCGCCGACGATCACCAACGACGGCGTCTCCATCGCCAAGGACATCGACCTCGAAGATCCCTTTGAGCGGATCGGTGCCGAGCTGGTCAAGGAAGTAGCCAAGAAGACCGACGATGTCGCCGGTGACGGCACCACCACAGCCACCGTGCTGGCTTGGGCCATGGTCCACGAGGGCCTGCGCAACGTGGCCGCCGGTGCCAACCCGATGTCGCTGAAAAAGGGCATCGAGGCAGGTGTGGAGTCCGCAGTGTCATCGCTGCAGGGCATCGCCCGCGAGACCGATTCCAAGGGTCAGATCGCTCAGGTCGCATCCATCTCCGCGGCCGACACGGAGATCGGCGGCATGATCTCCGAAGCCATCGACAAGGTGGGCAAGGACGGGGTCATCACCGTCGAGGAGTCCCAGACCTTCGGCATGGACATGGACCTGGTCGAGGGCATGCGCTTCGACAAGGGCTTCATCTCCCCCTACTTCGTGACCGACCCTGAGCGGATGGAAGCGGTCATGGAGGATGCCTACATCCTCCTGGTCGGATCCAAGATCACTGCGGTTCGCGACCTCCTCCCCGTGCTCGAGAAGGTCATGCAGAGCGCGAAGCCCCTGGTGATCATCGCCGAGGACATCGAGGGCGAGGCCCTGGCCACCCTGGTGGTCAACAAGATCCGTGGCACGTTCAAGAGCGTCGCAGTGAAGGCCCCCGGGTTCGGCGAGCGCCGTAAGGCCATGCTCCAGGACATCGCCATCCTCACCGGCGGCCAAGTGGTCACTGAAGAGGTCGGCCTCAAGCTCGAGAACATCGGCATCGAGCTGCTGGGCCAGGCCCGCAAGGTCGTTGTGACCAAGGACGAGACCACCATCGTCGAAGGTGCCGGTTCCGATGAGGACATCAAGGGCCGGATCAACCAGATCAAGGCCGAGATCGACAACACCGATTCCGACTACGACCGGGAGAAGCTCCAAGAGCGCCTGGCCAAGCTGTCCGGCGGCGTGGCCGTCATCAAGGTCGGCGCGGCCACCGAGGTGGAGCTCAAGGAGAAGAAGCACCGCATCGAGGACGCAGTGTCCACCACCAAGGCCGCCATTGAAGAAGGTGTCGTGCCCGGCGGTGGCGTGGCCCTGCTCCGGGCCCAGTCGGCGGTCTTGGACACGGCCGGCAAGCTCGAGGCAGACGAGGCCACCGGCGCACGCATCGTGGCCCGGGCCGTCGAAGAGCCGCTGAAGCAAATCGCGGTCAACGCCGGTCTCGAGGGTGGTGTGATCGTAGACAAGGTCCGCAATCTCAAGAAGCCGAATGAGGGCCTCAACGCCGCCACCGGCGAGTACGAGGACCTGTTCAAGGCGGGAGTCATCGACGCCGCCAAGGTGACCCGCTCGGCGCTGCAGAACGCAGCGTCGATCGCCGCCCTGTTCCTCACCACCGAGGCCGTCATCGTCGACAAGCCCGACGATGACGGTGCCGGCGGCGGGATGCCCGGCGGGATGGACGACTTCTAACTCGGACGCTGATTCGACCCGCCAGCGGTGGGGTCAGCTTCCGTCCCACTAAAGGTGGGGTCAGCTGTGACGAGGGGCGCCCTGATGGGGCGCCCCTCGTTCGTTCCCTAGACTGACGACTGTGACCGACCCCCTGACTCCAACCACCGGGTTGGGCGTGCTCCACCTCTTTTGCCGGGTGCCCCGATCGGCCGCCGGGGACCCCACGATGGACGCCGAAGCGGTGATACGGGCGGTCAAGCACGCAGAGGCCGATGAGGTGCAGGTGGTCACCGTGGCGGTCCTGGGCCACAAGGCGGACGTCGGGTTCGTGGCCCTGGGGGCGGATCTGTGGCGATTGCGGGTCTTCCAGACGGAGCTGCAAGCGGCCGGTCTCGATCTGGTCGACTCCTACGTGTCCCTGACCGAGGTGTCCGAGTACGCGGCCGGTGTGCCCGAGGAGATGAAGCAGAACCGTCTGTACCCGAAGCTCCCCCCCGTTGGGAAGACGGCGTTCTGCTTCTATCCGATGTCCAAGCGCCGGGGCGACGTGGCCGGGTCCAACTGGTTCTCGATGCCCTTCGACGAGCGCAAGGAGCTGATGTTGGGCCACGGGTCTGCGGCTCGCGCCTTCGCCGGGCGGATCTTGCAGCTGATCACCGGTTCTACCGGGATCGACGAGTGGGAGTGGGGAGTGACGCTGTTCGGCGTCCACCCCGACGACCTGAAGGACTGCGTCTACACCATGCGCTTCGACGAAGGCTCGGCCCGTTTCGCCGAGTTCGGCCCCTTCATCACCGGGATGGTGGCGCCGGTTGAGACGGTGCTGTCCGAGCTGGTGCAGCATGGCTGAGGACGGGCGGCCCGGTGAAGTGGGGCGGACCGGTGAAGTGGGGCGGACCGGTGCAGGGGGGCGGACCGGTGCAGTGGCGGATTTTGGTGCAGATTTGGATGCGGAAAGTGGCCTGGCTTCGGCGGACGGCCTGGGCCGGCTCAGAGATGAGCTCCGTCGTCTGGGGCGGGTGGTGGTGGCATTCAGCGGCGGTGCCGACTCGGCGTTCCTCGCCTGGGTAGCCACGGACACGCTCGGGTCCGATCACGTGCTGTGCGGAACTGCGGTGTCGCCCTCCCTTGCACCCGAGGAGCTGGCCGACTGCCGAGCACTTGTCGCCGAGTGGGGGTTGCAACACATCGAGGTGGAGACAACGGAGCTGGCCGATCCGGCCTATGCGGCCAACGACGGCTCCCGCTGCTACCACTGCAAGACCTCGCTGCTCGATGCCCTCGGTCCGCTGGCCGACAGGGACGGTTCCCGCATTGTCCTGGGCGTCAATCTGGACGACCTGGGCGACCATCGTCCCGGCCAACAGGCGGCCACCGAGCGGGGGGCGCTCTTTCCCTTGGTTGCCGCCGGATTGACCAAGGCCGAGGTGCGGGAGTGCTCGAGGGAGCTGGGGTTGCGCACCTGGGACAAGCCGGCGGCCGCCTGCCTTTCCTCGCGCGTTCCCTACGGGACACCCGTCACCTTCGGCGTCCTGCAGTCGGTGGCCGATGCCGAGTCGGGTCTGCGGGCCCTGGGGTTCCGCCAGGTGCGGGTCCGGCATTACGGCGACACGGCCAGGATCGAGGTGCCAGACGCCGATCTTGCTGCCGTGGTGGCTCAGCGGGAAGCGATCTCGGCCGCGGTCCACGCCGCCGGCTACAAGTACGTCACGGTGGACCTCGATGGATTTCGGTCGGGGAACCTCAACGATGCACTGGGGATCCAGCGACAAGCGCTGGCTGTGACCGGAGGCAGGCAATGATCGGCGTACGCGTGAAGTTGACCTTTCCCGAGGAGTTGGTCCGCCGGCCGGTCATCGCCCAGATGGCCTCGAAGTTCGGAGTGGTCCCGAACATCCGTCGAGCCAACGTGGGCGAGCAGGAAGGCTGGATCATCTGTGAGCTCGATGGCGACGGCCCCACGGTCGACCGTGCCGTCGACTGGTTGCGCGATGAGGGTGTGCGGGTCGATCTTCTCGGAGACATCGTCGAAAGCTGAGATGCTCGAGTCCCGGGTAGGGCCGTGTAGCCCGGGACCTCCGGGACCTATGGGACCTCTGGTACCTGGGAGGGCTGGGACCTCCGGGTTCGGTGGGGCTTGACGAGGATCGAGTGGGCTGGGGCCCTCGAGGGGGATTGAGGCGCCGGTGGGATGAGTGGGTGATGGACGACTCGTACGGTGAGGAGCTGGCGGCGAACAGGCGGAACTGGGACGAACGGGTGGGCGTCCACGTTGCTTCCCGCTTTTACGACGTCGACGGTTGGCTGCGTGCCCGACCGGGACCGCGACCGAGGGAACAGGAGGCCCTGGGCGACGTTTCGGGCAAG
>DASXMT010000550.1:0-6095 GCA_036495505.1 Acidimicrobiales bacterium
AGGTTGCATCACCGCCATGAACACCAGGTTCATCGGCTGGATAGCGAGCTCCTGGTTCAAGAAACCCGCGTCCCAACCTCACAGTCGTTGCACGATTTGGAACCTCCCCGCTTGGATTGATGGTACCCGATGCGCCGGAACACCACGGATGCTGCATTGGCGACCCTCGATGCGATGCCGACCGAGGGTCGCAACCGTTACCTTCCCTATCTCGAGCACTTCGCTACCATGAGCAAGAGCTCGGACGAAATGCGCATGCTTCTGACCCCGGCCCAAGTCGCCGCCAAAATCGCTGGGATCATCGAGACGCGCAAACCACGCTTCCAATACAACCTATCGACTGACGCCAAGCTGATCAGTGGCGTGGTCACTCGGCTGCTGCCCTTCAGGGTCAGGGCCGCGATGAACCGCCGAATGTATCGACTGGGCAACCCAAAGGCCTGGTCCGAGCCGACAGCGGCCAGTGAGACGATGGCTCCCGGCTGATTGGCTCAGGGGCGATTCTGTGCGGACCTCTGAGGCACCGCTCGCCGTGCCCGATGGGTCGCTCTGTGAGTCTTCGACGTAAGCCACAGGACCGGGTTGAACTGCCTCACGGCGCTGCGCCTGGCCTTCCACTTCGGTGACGTGGCCACCAGCAGGCGGTCGATCCCCATAGCTGCCCAGGCGCCCAGCAGGACCAGCACCCAGACGCCGATGAGGCAAGCGACCAGGGCCACGAGGAGCAAGATTCCCATCAGGTACAGGAACCCGATCACGACGGTTCCCAGGCAGCCGAATGAGACCCCTGTCCGTCCCCTGCTCGTGACGTAGGCGCGTGGCATCAGGACATCATGACCGGCAGGTGTGACGCCAGGGGATGAGTCGCACCGGGCGCTCGTCGCACCCCGGTCGTAGCCTCATCCGATGGACCACTACTGCGAGGCTCGGAAGCATTTCCCTGGCAGTTATCAGCTCGGCCGGGAGCTCCTTCCGAAGACCGCTCTGCCGATCGCCCGCAAGGGCGCGATTTGGAAGACGGCAATGGCAAAGTAGAGACCGATCGCCGCGGCAGGGATTAGAAAGGCGAGCCCGATGGTAATCACGTAGGCAGTCACGACGTATCGGAACTTTTTTCGGGCTTCCTGAGCGTCGGGCTCGTCTGGACCAGGTAGCCGAAGGTGCTCTCGGCGGGCGTAGCCGCTCAGAGCGGACAGCAATAGTCGGATCACCAGCAGCGTGATGCCGTAGACGACGGCTGATGTGCGCTGCCAATCCGTGGTCTTATCCAACGCTTCTGCCACGAGTCGCGTGGGAAAGGGCAGGAGCGAGACTGCCAGTAGGAACAGGAGATTCAATCGTAGAAAGATACGATCGACGCCTTCCAAGCTGTCGGTGAGGGCGTGATGCGCGATCCAAGCTGCGCCGATCGTCAAGAAGCTTACGAGGTAGCCGAGGTAAGAAGGCCAGCCCCGAAAAAACTGCTCTGGTGGCGAACCGGGCGGCCGGATGGCGACATCGAGCACGAGCAGGGTAATGGCAATGGCCAGCACTCCGTCACTAAATGCCTCCATCCTGCCCTTTGCCATAAGAGGTGCAGCCGAGGGATTCTCTTCTTGGTCTGCCACGACCAAACGGTACCTCCTGTAATCAGGACCTTCAGGAACCTCGAATGAAGAATATTGACCGGCCACAGCGGTGCCGCCCATGGCGAATGGACTAAACGAGGTAATAGTCGGCTGCTTTGTAGGACAAGACGTGCCCGGCCGGGCAGGTCTCGGTGTAAATCGGCCCGGTGAGTAGCGTGACCGTATCGATGACTCCCTGGTATGCACTGGGGAATGCCATTCCGCACTCCTCACACCTGGTCATTTTGGTTTCGTATCTCAGCGGTTCTGCGAGCATCGCCTAGTCCGATCAATTGATGAAGGCTCCTTTGCCGTTCATTGAGCGTACCTATGCTCCATGCGACCGGCCCGTGAGTGACACAGAGTTCATTCGAAAGTTACTTGGCTGTCACACGACTACGGCCAGGTTTTGGACTTCCTATGAGTGGTAGGACCGAATCGTCTTGACCCCGGCGGCGCCAAAGGACGTGGGGTCTCATGACACCCTATGGGAGACCCTCCCTCGCCTTACCAACAGTGCTGGACAGTGGCGCATCCCCAAAATTCGACTTCGTCCGCCGTGCAGGGTTTCGTCGCGTCGTGGCTCGGGGTCAGGTACCACCGCTGTGGCGCCGTGGTCCGACGAGATGGGCAGTCATCGACTGCTGGCTAGCTGACGGTTCCGTGGCAACCTAGAGTCATCCGACATGGTGTCGTGGCTCAGCGCTCAATCAGCCTGGGTGCTCACGGCGATCTTCGTGCCCGTCGCGCTTTTGGTCGGCTTCGCCGCCCGGCTCGTCGCCCTCGCCGTTATTCCTCCGAGGGAGCGCGACCAGGCGCGTGCCATCGCAACTGCCCTGATGACGGCATTCGCGGCAACCTTTGCCCTCTTGATCGCGCTGACAGTTTCCAACGAAGCCACAGCTCTTAGTTCGGCGCAAAACACCGTGAGCGCAGAAGCCGCGCAAGCATCGGTCCTGGCGTGGACCTCAACTGCTCCAGGCGTTCACTCAGCCCCGATCCAGGCAGCATTGCGCAGCTACCTCAGAGCAACGCGAGCCAATGAATGGCACAACAGCGCAGCCGCCAGCGGGTCCGATCCTCAAACCAACCAGGCGATCGCTGCGCTGGAACGTACAGTCAGGACCCAGGTGGATGACCGAGACCTTTCCACATCGACAAGCAATGAACTCCTATCGTCCCTCGATGCGCTCAGCAGTGGCCGCCGACTGCGACTCGCCGAAGCCTCCCGAGGGCTCCCCGATTTCTACGCCGTCACCGTGCTCGTCACCGGGCTGGCGCTGATCGTCAACATCAGCGTCGTCGGCATCCGCTCCGGTCTGAGACCAGCAGCGGTTGGGGCCAGTCTCACAATTGTCGTCGGACTGAGCTTGGCACTCATCTTCGCTCTAGCGACGCCGTGGCTCGGGTCCATCACCGTGAGTGGGTCCCCGCTTGACGCTGTCATCCACGACCTGACGACCGGTTACTTCCGCTAGCTCCAGGGCACGCGGCCCCGGTTCGTCGACGTTGGCCAGGAACAAGTTGCCTACGGGTCGCGCGCATGGACGAAGGCGCGAAAGAAGGCGGGCGCGATGACATCCGCTTCCACGACCTTCGTCACTCCGGGCTCACCTGGGCGGCCGCTACTGGTGCCAGCACGGCCGAACTTATGCGCCGAGCAGGCCACGGGAGTCCGATGGCAGCCATCCGCGATCAGCACGCAACTGAGGACCGGGACCGAGTACTCGGAGATGCGCTCGCCAGCATGGCAACAGCGGACGTGATCGCACTCGAAAATCCTGAGACGGACGAAATACGGACGAAAAAAATCCCCGGTGGCCCAGTAGGGATTGGTCAATATGTGGCACTTCGGAAACGAGCGGGGTGTGGGCGATCGCGATAGGGACACTCGTCGGGGAACAAAGCCGTCCGGGCGCCGCTGGCCGTCAGTCTCGGGCACGCAGCAGTGTCGCAGATGAGACATTCCCGGAGCGCTCTTCCATAGGTGTACCTTTGCGTTGCATTGCCTTTTACAGTGGGGGTTTGGTGGAGGCCGACTCCCTCCACTACGAAAAGGAACTTTCGTCATGGCAGTACTGAGGATCTGGAGGCCGAAGCGAGACTGGTCGGTATCGCCCGCGACTGTGCTCCCTGCCGGGTGGTTTGTTCGCCTCTTTAGGCTTCATTTCAACTACACGGTGGTTCTCGACCACCACGCCGTGGGCAAGATCGGAAGCGAGCAGGTGAGGGTCTTCAATGTGGATCCAGGGGAACACCGCCTGCGTATGCGGTTCGTCCTGCTGCGCAGGTCCAAGGAGATTCGGATGTCTCTCAAAGAGGACGAGGAGCGGGATTTCATCTGCGGCTCCAACGGGATGGGCTGGCCCACACTCCGGGAGGCATCGCCTGAGGATGTCGCTGAGATTCGGGGATCTTCCATCAGCGAGCCGCCAAAGCCAGGCGATCCCGTTTCGCCGAACTAGCGCAGAATGCCGGATCTCGAATCCCGACTCTCGCTTGCCGTCCAGGAGGCGTGGTTCGACACGACCGGTATCACTCGCCGCCCGGGGTGAAATAACGTCCCACTTCGGGACCCTGCACTCGGCGAAGTCGCGTCCTGGAAGTGCCGTCCCGGGCGAGCTGACTATCGCGAGAACGGACATGGCCAGACCACCAGACCCCGCCGAAACCAGAAGAGCCTAATATCTACCCTGACCAGGGGTTGAGCTGAGCAGTCCCAACGGGATTCGAACCCGTGTCTCCACCTTGAGAGGGTGATGTCCTAGGCCTCTAGACGATGGGACCAAGCGATGGCGTCCCCAAAAGGGGCACCATCTCCGCTCGGGGGGGAGGGCTCGAACCTCCAACCTCATGAACCAGAATCATGCGCGCTGCCAGTTGCGCCACCCCCGATTGGGCGAAGGGCCAATTTAGCCGACCTCGCGGGCCCCGGCACCACGAGGCCAGGCGGCCTTTTGCAGACCTGGCCGCCGATCACCCCAGCGAGCTGTGCACTGAGCTGAGATGGTTGAAGCCGATGATCCGCCCGAGACCCACGCCCACCGCCTCTTTCAGGTAATACGGCACTGCCGACCAGCCGCGAACGGGCGAGGTCGTCGTCGGGGTGGGGTAGCCCGTCAGCCCTACCGACGTGGCTATGGCGAGGCTCCGGTCCTCATGGAACCGGTCGGTGACCACGAGGACCTGGCGGTCCCCTCTCTCCAGGAGAACCCCGGAGGCCAGGGCCATGTTCTCCCACGAGTCGCGGCCGCCCACCTGGGAAATGTCTCCAGCCGGGATCCCGGCCGCCTCGAGATACCGGGCCGAGGCCTCGGCCTCGGTGTAGACGTCGCCTGGCTCCTTCGAGCCGGTCACCACCACCAAGGGAGCGAGATGATCTCGCCACAGCAGCTCGGCCTCATTCAGCCGGGCAGCGAGATCGGGGGACGGTACCCCGTCGTACTGGGCTGCCCCCATGACCACGATGGCCTGGGCGGATCGCGGGTCGTAGTGACGCCCGGTCAGCCACACCTGGACCAAGGTCACGCCCAAATAGACCAGGATCCCGACCACTACCAACAGGATCAATCGGATGATCTTTCCCAGCAGGCTGATCCCGGTCAACGTGGCCAGAAGACCCACGTCTTAAGTGGGCAGCGACAAACGCTCGAGTGCCGACCGCAGCCGGGCTATGACCCGATCCGGACCCAGCACCGCCAGCGCGTCGAACAGCGGCGGCCCCACCCGGCGGCCGGTCACGGCCACCCGGATCGGGGCTTGGGCCTTGCCCAGCTTGCGGCCGAATTGCTCGCCGATCGACAGTGTGGCCTGGTGCAGGGCATCGACCCTCCAGCCCGCCCCCTCATCAGCGGCCAGGCTCTCGTAGGCAGGGATGGCCGCGGTCAGGATGGCGGGCCCCACCTCGTCCCCGAACGCCTTGTCCCACGAGTCCGGATCGATAAGAGGCTCGTCGACGAAGAAGAAATCGACCATGTCCGGCACTTCGGACAAGAGAGCCACCCTCTCTTGGACCAGGGGTGCCATCTGGATGAACATCGACTCATCGAAGGCTTCCGGTGGCCACGGCGCCTCGGGCCCGGTCAACCACGGCTGGGCTGCCTCGATGAACGCCTCCACCGAGAGCGCTCGGATGTACTCCCCGTTCATGTGCTTCAGCTTCACTATGTCAAAAAACGCCGGCGAGTGGTTGACCCGCTCCAACCGGAACTCGGACACGAGCTGGTCGACCCCGAAGATCTCCTCGCCACCCGGCGGGCTCCAGCCCAAGAGGGCCAGGTAGTTCACGAACGCGTCCGGGAGATACCCCTGTTCCTGGTACGACTCGACGGCAACCGAGTCGCGCCGCTTCGACAGCTTCTTCCCTCCTTCGTTCACCAGCAAGGGAAGGTGGGCGAAGACGGGGAGCCCGAGGGTGGGGCTGGGGGCGTCGGCCACGAGCCCGTCGGTCTGCCACCCCGCAGAGGCCAGAGCCCCCCACAACAACAG
>DASXMT010000551.1:0-10330 GCA_036495505.1 Acidimicrobiales bacterium
GCGCTGCCGTCGCTCGCCCTCTTCGACGCACAGCCACCAGTCCCATGGCTCGAGGCGGATGAACCCGGGTGGTGCCGACGGTCTTCCCGGCGGCGATCGAGCAGATGGCCAATGGGGCTGCCGGGCCGTCTCCCTGGCCGCCAACGGTTGTTCGACGTAGCGGATGGTGGGCCGGTCATCGGCCACCCACGTCAGACCGTAGGTGGAGCGGTCACGGCCGGCGGCCGCCAGCAACGCGTCGACGTGCTCGGGCCCGATCGGCGACAGACGGACGAAACGTCCCTACAGGGTCAGCGGGTCGCTCACCAAACGAGTCTGTCGAATCGGGGAGGCGTCATGACGTGTCCCTGCCCGGTGGGCCGGCCCGGGCCGCAGCAGGGTGAGAGGCGGCAGTGTCCGAGGTGGCGGCTTCCGGTGGAGAGGCGTCGTTCTCCCAGGGGCGGGTCATCAGCAACCACACGCTGCCTCCGGCCAATAGGACCGCACACAGGATCCATCCCAACGCCGTGGTGCTCACACCGACGTACTTGAGGCCCGAGGCAAAGATCACGAACATGATGACAGGACGTATGTAGCGGTCCGGCGCCCGGGAAGACAGGAACGAGCCGACCACCACGGCGGGGACGCTCCCGATGATCACCGAGGTGGTCACCGCGAATTCGACATGGCCGAAGGCCAGCGCTCCAAGGGCGGCAGCCAGGGTTAAGGGAACGGCCTGGGTCAGATCGGTCCCGACCAGCTGGTTGGCACCGAGCATGGGGTAGAGGAAGAGCAAGAGGACGATCATGAGGGAGCCCGAGCCGACCGAGGTCATGCCGACGATCACTCCGCCGACCATGCCGATGGCAACGGTGGGTACGGGCCGCACCGTCAGGTCGTGGACGACGCCGCCGCGGGTATGGCCAGCCCGGCGATCCAACCCGTAACGCAGGACCATGGCAGCCGCCCCGACCAGCAGGGCCGCACCCAGAGCGATCTGGATGTTGGTCTCCGCTGCACTCGAGTCTCCCAGTAGGGAGAGGAGGTAGGCGCCGAGGAAGGCCATGGGTACCGAGCCCAGGACCATCCAGCCGACCAGGCGGAGGTTGACCGTTCCCTTGTGCAGATGAACGGCGGCTCCGATCGGGCGCATGACCACGGCTGCCACCAGGTCACTCGAGATCGCCGTGGAGGGCTTGACCCCGAAAAGAAGGATGAGCATGGGCGTCATCAGGGCGCCCCCACCCGCTCCCGTCATCCCGACCAGGAACCCCACGACGGCACTTCCGAGGACGATGTAGGGATCGATGTGCACGTGTGAATACCGGTAAACCTAGGGATTAAGCAGGGATTAGGCCACAACAGGGCCTGTAGAAGTTACCGCAATCCGCAGGGACCGGTGATGGCGCCCGGAGTCATGGTTGGGCCTCCGGCTGCTGACCGCCCGGCGGTCATTTCAACAACCGGGCGGTCATTTCAACAACTTGGACATCTCAACAACTTTGGACATCATTTCAACAACTTGGACAGCCTCCGGTCAGCCAGAGGTTTGCCCCCGGTCTGGCAGGTGGGGCAGTACTGCATCGACTTGGTGGCGAAGGACACCTGACGGATGGTGTCGCCACAGGTCGGACAGGCCTCTCCGGTCCGACCGTGCACCGCCATGCCCTGCTTCTTGTCCCCCTTCAGCTCGGACGCGCCCAGGCCCTCGGCCCGATGGAGCGCTTCGGTCAGCACCTCGACCAGGGCGACATGCAGCCTCGCCACCTCGTCGGGTGTGAGATTTGACGACTTCTTGTAAGGGGAGAGGCGGGCGACGTGCAGGGCCTCATCGGAATAGGCGTTCCCCACGCCGGCGATGAGCGACTGCGAGGTCAGCACCGTCTTGAGCGTCGCCGCGTTCGCAGACAGGATGTCGGCTAGTGCGTCAACCGTGAACTGGGGCGTGAGGGGGTCGACGCCCAAGGTGGCCACGTTCTCGATCCGGTCAGGGTCGTCCACCACCCAGATGGCCAGGCGCTTCTCCTTGCCCATCTCCGTGACGTCGAAGCCCCCACCACCCTCGAATCCCATCCGCAGTTGCATCGGCCCCTTTCCCGGGCGGGGGCGGGTGGCCGGTAGCTGGTCGTACCACTTGACCCAACCGCCGCGCGACAAATGGATGACCATCCAGACCCCGGCGATGTCGAAGCACAGATACTTGCCCCGCCGCTGGCACGAGGATGCCGTCCGTCCCACCAGGGACTGGAGCGGGGGATCGACGGTCTTGAGGGCGGAGAATGACGCCAGCTCGCAGCGTTCGACCTGCCGTCCGGCGATTCGCTCGTCCAAGAAGACAGTGAGCGCATGGACCTCGGGAAGTTCGGGCACGATGGCAATTGTGGCCCGTCGGGGACCTCTCCCGCCCGTGGTGGCGCCGGCAGGGCCAACCGGCGGGGTCCTGGGCCGCTCACCCGTAGTATCTGGATCGCACCTACCCGTCCCACGAGGAGCTCCGTTGTTCCGTCCGGTCCCCACCGAAGCAGATTTCGCAGCGCTGGAAACCGAGGAGTTGGCTCGGTGGAGCGACCACCGCGTCTTCGAGCGATCGATCGAGCTCAGGAGGGGGGCCGAGCCCTGGGTCTTCTATGAAGGGCCACCGACGGCCAACGGCCGTCCCGGTCTCCACCACGTCTGGGCCCGGGCCTACAAGGACCTGTTCTGCCGGTACCGGACCATGCGCGGTTACGCCGTGCCCCGCAAGGCGGGGTGGGACACCCACGGGTTGCCGGTCGAGGTCGAGGTGGAAAAGCAGCTGGGCATCACGGACAAGCGGCAGATCGAAGAAGAGGTGGGCATCGCCGAATTCGTTCGCCTGTGCCGTGAGTCGGTGCGCAACTACGTCGGCGACTGGAAGCTGCTGACCGAGCGGATCGGCTACTGGATCGATATCGACGACGCCTATTGGACATTCAGCCCCGACTACATCGAGTCGGTGTGGTGGGAACTGAAGCAGATCTGGGACCAGGGTCTGCTCTACGAGGACATCAAGGTGGTGCCCTACTGCACCCGGTGCGGCACCGCGCTGAGCAGCCACGAGCTCGGCCAACCCGACGTGTACCGACCCGTCGTGGACGAGTCGGCCTTTGTCCGCTTCCCCCTACTGGACGAGGGCGACGCCGCCGGCCGCCTGGCGGCCAGCCTGGGGCGGGACACAGTGGAGGGGTTGTCGCTGGTGGCGTGGACGACCACGCCGTGGACCCTCCTCTCCAATACCGGAGCTGCGGTCGGCCGCGACCTCTCCTATGCGGTGGTCGACGACATGATCGTCGCCTCCGACCTGGTGGCCGCGGTGTTCGGCGAGGACGTCGAGGCGAAGGCCACCCTCGCCGGAGGCGACCTGGTCGGGCTGCGCTACCGTCGGCCCTTCGACGATGTCGACGCCCCGCCGGGAAGCGGTGAGGGCTGGCGAGTGGTCCCGGGAGATTTCGTCGAGGCCGACGAGGGAACCGGGATCGTCCACCTGGCTCCTGCGTTCGGCGAGATCGACCGGCATGTGGGCCGGGAGCAGGGGTTGCCCACGCTCAACCCGGTGGGACCCGACGGTCGTTTTAACGATGACGTCCCCTGGCTGTCAGGGCAGTCGGTGCGCGACACCAACTCAGCGGTCAACGACCGCCTCGAAGCCGAAGGCCTCTTGGTACGGCGGTTTCCCTACGAACACTCCTATCCCCACTGCTGGCGATGCGCCACCCCCCTCATCTACTGTGGCAAGCCCAGCTGGTACGTCAAGACCTCGGCCCGCAAAGCCGAGTTGATGGCCGAGAACCAGGGCATCGGCTGGCACCCCGAGCACATCCGAGACGGTCGGATGGGGGAGTGGTTGTCCAACAACGTGGATTGGGCGCTCTCGCGGGATCGGTTCTGGGGTACCCCCCTCCCGGTGTGGCGCTGCGGGAACGGTCACATCCTCTGCATCGGGTCCCTGGCCGAGCTGTCCGAACTGGCCGGGCGCGACGTGTCCGATGTCGACCCCCACCGGCCGGCCATCGATGCCGTCACCTTTCCGTGTCCCACGTGCGTGGCCGAGGCCGACGGGGCCCCCTCCGAGATGCGCCGGGTCGAGCCGGTCATCGATGCCTGGTTCGACTCGGGCTCCATGCACGCCGGCCAATGGGGCTACCCCCTCGCCCCTGGGTCGGAGGACCGCTTCGTCTATCCGGCGGACTTCATCGCCGAGGCCATCGACCAGACCCGTGGCTGGTTCTATTCGCTCTTGGCCGTGAACACGCTGGTCCGGGGCGAGGCGCCGTACCGCAACGTGCTGTGCCTCGGCCACATCGTCGATGCCGACGGTCGCAAGATGTCCAAGAGCATCGGCAACGTCATCGATCCCTGGGAGATCCTCGACACCCGAGGGGCGGACCCGCTGCGCTGGTGGATGTTCTCGCAGGGCTCGCCGTGGACGCCCACCCGGGTGAGCTTCGAGATCATCGATGCGGCGATGCGGGACACGCTGTTGACCCTGTGGAACACGTGGTCGTTCTTCACCACCTACGCGTCGCTCAACCAGTTCGATCCGGCCGATCCGGCCATCCCCGTCCCGGCCGACCGCTCGGTTCTCGATCGATGGCTCCGCTCCCGCATCGCCGGGACCGTGGCGGAGGTGACCGAGACCCTCGACGGGTACGACCCCTTTCCGGCGGCCTCGTCCATCGCCCGACTGGTCGATGACCTCTCCAACTGGTACGTCCGGCGCAGCCGGCGGCGCTTCTGGCGGACCGACCCCGGGTCCGATCCCGCCGACTCCCTGGCCGCCCAGGCCACGTTGCACGAGGCTCTGGTCACGCTGTCCCGGCTCCTCGCCCCGATGACCCCGTTCCTCGCAGATCGGATGTGGCGCGACCTGACCGGTGCGGCCGACGACCAGTCGGTGCACCTCACCGACTGGCCCGCCCCCGACACCGACGCCGTCGACCGCGGGCTCGGAGAGGAGATGAGCCTGGCACGTCGTTTGTCGTCCCTCGGACGGGCGGCCCGAGCCGAGGCGGGCATCAAGGTTCGCCAGCCCCTGGCCCGCGCCCTGGTCTACCTGCCTCCGGGTAGCCCCGGACTGCCGGAGGGCATCGTGGAGGACGAGCTGAACGTCGACGTGGTGGAGGCCACCTCGGAGCTGGGCGATGTCCTGACCTATGAGCTGGTGCCGAACTTCAAGCTCTTGGGCCCCCGCTTGGGCAAGCGAGTCCAGCAGCTCAGGGCGGCGATGGGCGACGTGGACGGCGCCGCCGCGGCGGCGGCGCTGGGAGAGGGGCGGCCGGTGACAGTCCAGCTGCCCGATGGTCCCGTCGAGCTGACCCCAGAAGAGGTGGAGCTCCGCATCAAGGCCCAGCCCGGCTTTGCCGTGTCCCGGGACGGTGCCGAGGTGGTAGCCCTCGACCTCACCCTGGACACCGAGCTCTGGAAACGGGGGCTGGCCCGCGAGGTGGTCCGCCAGGTCCAGGACCTGCGTAAGGCCAGCGGGCTGGAGGTGTCGGACTGGATCCACCTCCATCTGGTGGGGCTCGATTTCCTGGGCCCGCACCTGGAGCTGATCGGGAGAGAGGTTCTGGCCGTGACGGTGGAGACGACCGAACCCAGGGATCCGGCTGCCGGCCAGGCCACGACCGTGGAGCTCGAGGCCGAGGATGGGTCGCCCCTGGCCGCCCGAGCGTGGGTGATCAAGGCTTGACCAACGACCCGCCGGTGCCCGCGGTCGACCAGCACCGAGTGGACGAGCACCGTACGGACCAGCACCGAGTGGACGAGCACCGAGTGGACGAGCACCGGGTGGACGAGCACTATGTGCTGGCCATAGACCTCGGCACCGGGGGTCCCAAGGTGGCCCTGGTGTCGACGACCGGGAGCGTGGTGGCCCATGAGCAGCGCCCGGTGCCGCTGCACCTCCTCCCCGGTGGGGGGGCCGAACAGGATCCGGAAGACTGGTGGTCGGCCATCACCGCCGCCTCCCGGTCGGTTCTGGCCCAGGGCTGCGTGGCCGCCGAGCGGATCATCGGGGTGGGCTGCACGGCCCAGTGGTCCGGTACCGTCGCTGTCGGGGCCGACGGCACCCCATTGATGCGGGCCGTGATCTGGATGGACTCGCGGGGGAACCGGGCCATTCGCAAGGCGGCCGGGGGTGGTGTGACCGTCCTCGGTTACGCGCCGTCCAAGCTGGCCCGCTGGCTGTGGCTTACGGGCGGAGCGCCGGGGATGTCGGGGAAGGACCCTGTCGCCCACATCCTCTTCATCCGGGACGAGTACCCCGACGTCTACCGGAACACGGTCACCTTCTTGGAGCCGGTCGACTACCTGAACCTGAAGCTCACCGGTCGCACTTGTGCCTCCTTCGACTCCATTGCCGCCCATTGGGTGACCAACAACCGGAACATCGATGCCGTCGACTACGACGCCGGTCTGCTGGCCATGGTCGGCCTGGAGCGATCCAGGCTTCCGGACCTGGTTGCTCCGGGCACGATCATCGGAACCGTCACCCCGAGCGTCGCCGACGAGTTGGGCATCCCCGCCGGCGTGCCGGTGGTCACCGGGACAGGCGACGTGCACTCGGCGGTGATCGGGTCGGGCGCGGTGGCCGATCTCGACGCCCACCTCTATATCGGGACGTCGTCGTGGATCTCGGGCCATGTTCCCTTCAAGAAGACCGATGCCCTCCACAACGTGGCGTCCATACCGGCCGCGCTGGGCGGCAAGTACGTGATCGTTGACGAGCACGAGACGGCAGGGGCCTGCCTGACCTTCGTGCGGGACAACCTCCGCTTCGCTCCTGATTTCGAATCGTGCAACGCCATGGCCGCGAGCGTCGCCCCGGGGGCCGGCCGCGTGCTCTTCACGCCCTGGTTGAACGGCGAACGATCGCCGGTCGACGATCACACCATCAGGGGCGGATTTCACAACCTGTCGCTGGGCACCACCCGGGAGCAGATGGTCCGGGCCGTCTACGAGGGGGTGGCCTTCAACTCGCGCTGGCTGCTCGGTGCCGTCGAGCGGTTCGCCGGGAAGCGGTTCGACTCCCTGGCCTTCATCGGCGGCGGGGCCAGCTCGGACGAGTGGGCCCAGATCCATGCCGATGTGACCGGTCGCACCATTCGCCAGGTGGCCGAGCCGATCCTGGCCAATGTACGGGGGGCCGGTCTGCTCACCTTGATGGCGCTCGGGCGCATCACGGTGGAGGACATCCCCTCTATGGTGGCCATCCGTGCGACCTACACGCCGGACAGCTCGACGGCGACGGTGTACGGCGAGTTGTACCGGGAATTCGTGGCGCTGTACAAACAGACCAAAGGCATCCACAAGCGCCTGAACCGGTTCTAAGGGGGACTGCGGTGGAATCATCCGATCTCGATTTCGTGATGGACGTGCTGGAGGGCGAGATGCGGCCCTACCGCCAGTCCCATCACACCTACACCCGCCTGCCCGACGTCGGCCGGGAACGGGCCGACATCCTGGCCGAGATCCGCGAGCTGACCGCCGGTGAGGAGGCCAAGTGGCGGGACGGCTTCGCCTCGGGGGCGGTCTACAACGGTGATCAGGACCACATCGAGTTCTTGAACGAGGTCTACGCCCTCAACTCCCAGGCCAATCCGCTGCATCCCGATCTGTGGCCCAGCGCAGTCAAGTTCGAGGCCGAGATCGTGGCCATGACCGCCACGATGCTCGGGGGCGGTGACGCCGGTGTGCCCACCGTGTGCGGAACGGTGTCCTCGGGCGGCACCGAGTCGATCATGCTGGCCATGCGCACCTACCGGGACCGGGCCAAAGCGGAGCGGGGTGTCACCGAGCCGGAGATGGTGGTGCCGATCAGTGCCCACGCCGCCTTCGACAAGGCGTCCCACTACTTTGGGATCACCCTGGTTCCCGTCCCGCTGGACGCCGACTGGCGCGCCGACGTGGGGGCGGCCGAAGCAGCCATCACCGACAACACCATCGCCCTGGTCGGCTCGGCGCCGGGCTTTCCCCATGGGATCATCGACCCCATCGAGGAGCTCGCGGAGCTGGCCCGGAAGGCCGGCGTGGGATTCCATACCGACTGTTGCCTGGGCGGGTTCGTGCTCCCGTGGGCCGAGAAGCTGGGCTACGACGTGCCGCCGTTCGACTTCCGACTCCCCGGGGTCACCTCCATGTCGGCCGACACCCACAAGTTCGGGTACGCGGCCAAGGGCACCTCGGTGGTCCTGTACCGGACACCGGAGATCCGGATGCACCAGTACTACCGGACGGCCACGTGGATGGGCGGCCTCTACTACTCGCCGACCTTCGCCGGGAGTCGTCCCGGTGCGCTGTCCGCCGAGTGCTGGGCCGCCATGGTGGCTTTCGGCGAGGAGGGCTACATGGCTGCGACCAAGAAGATCCTGGAGGCGGCAGCCACCATCCGGAAGGGGATCCAGGACATCCCCGAGCTCGACGTCGTCGGGGACCCCCTGTGGGTGATCGCCTTCACGTCGGACGCGCTCGACGTCTACGGCATCTCCGATCAGATGGGCCAGAGGGGTTGGAGCCTGAACGGGCTCCAGCATCCCGCCGCAGCACACATCTGCGTGACCCTGCGGCATACCCAGCCCGGCGTGGCCGACCGCTTCGTGGCAGACCTGCGGGCGTCGGTCAAGGCGCTGGCCGGGATGCCCGGCGCCGAGGGCGTCATGGCCCCCATCTACGGGATGACCGGTGCGATCGACACCCGGGCAACCGTGGAGGAGCTCCTCGGTCGCTACGCCGATCTGATGTTCAAGACGACCTGACCGACGACCGGCTACGAGGCAAGGGTCGCCTCCAGCCCACGGAGGTCACCGTCCTCGTCGCTGAGGACGCGCACATCGATGTAGCCGTGGCGGACCAGGTCGCCTTCCAGCACGTCAGCCTGTCCACCCCCGAGTTCGAGGAGCAGTGCGCCCCCTCGCCGGAGGAATCGCGGGCTCTCGGCGACCACGCGCCGCAGGATCTCGGTGCCGTCACCACCGCCGTCGTAGGACAGGGGCGACTCGAAGGTCAGGGTGTCGCGGGGCAGGAGCTGAAGCGCCGGAGTGGGCACGTAGGGCACGACGCCGACGACGATATCGGTGCGCCCGGCAAACGACCCTGGGATTGGGGCGAACAGATCGCCGCGGTAGACCTCCACACCATTACCTGCCGCACAGGCGACGGCACGCTCATCGATGTCGGATGCCACGACGTGGGCGTGGGGATGGGCCACCGTCAGCGTTTTGGCTATCGCTCCCGCCCCGGTGCAGAGATCGATGGCCCTGCCGCGCACAGGAAGGCGTTCGACCGCTCGCCGCGCCAACGGCTCGCTCTGCCAGCGGGGAACGTAGACGCCGGGGTGGATGCTGATGTCCAGGTCGCAAAAGCGGATCTTCCCGGTGATCCAGGCCAGGGGTTCGCCGCTGAGCCGCCGCTCGACCAACGAGCCCAGGAGGTCGGCGTCACCCCCGGCGCGTGCGGCCAGCTCGTCAGCCTCCTCTTCGGCGGCGACGAACCCGGCCTGGGCGAGCAGGGCGGTCAGGCCGTCGGGGTCCGTGGGCACGGGCACGATCCCTCGTGGACGACCCTCGTCAGGCACTGCACGACCCTCGTCGGCCGTCAGGCACTGCACGACCCTCGTCGGCCATCAGGCACTGCCGAGATCAAATCCGTTCGAAGTTCCGCGCCAGCTCCCAGTCGGTGACCACCTGGTTGGACTTGGACCATTCCTGCCGCGCGGTATTGACGAGATGGTGATGAACGTCAGGACCGAACGCCTCGACGGCGAGCTCGCTGGATTCCAGCTCGGCGATGGCCTCCACCAACGTGCTGGGGATCCGGGGAACGTCGTCCGCCTGGTAGGCGTTGCCGATGAACCCCGGTTCGAGGATCATCTCGTGCTCGATGCCCCACAGGCCACCGGCGATGGCCGCAGCCAGGGCCAGATAGGGATTGACGTCGGCGCCCGGAATCCGGTTCTCCACCCGCCTCCCGCTGCCGTGGCCGACGACCCGGAACCCGCAGGTCCGGTTGTCGTCTCCCCACACCAGGGCGGTCGGTGCCCATGATCCCGGCACATAGCGTCGGTACGAGTTGACGTAGGGGGCAAAGCACCACGCAAGTTGACGACCGGCGTGCAGCTGCCCGGCCAGGAGCTGCCTCCCCACCTTCGAGAGACCCGAAGGGTGGTCATCGCCCGGGCCGCCATCCATGAGGGGAGCACCCGAGGCCGCGTCCCAGAGGCTGGTGTGCAGGTGGCACGAGGACCCCACCGAGTCCATCGACCACTTGGCCATGAACGTGGCTGCCCGGCCGTGCTGGGCCGCGATCTCCTTCACTCCGTTCTTGAACACCACGTGGC
>DASXMT010000552.1:0-8493 GCA_036495505.1 Acidimicrobiales bacterium
GGGGCCCTTCCCGAGCGTCATGGCTGCTCATCACCGGCATCCCGATCGCCATTTCGGCTCCGAAGGCCTCGCCCTCGGGGATCCCGTCGGCGGCCAGCACCGACGCCTTGATGGCCTGGACGGCCAGCGGGCCGTTGGCGGCGATCTTGTCGGCGATCGAGCGGGCCGTGGCCAGCGCCTCGCCGTCGGGCACGACGTGGCCGATGAGGCCGATCTCCTTAGCCTTAGCCGCGCTGATCGGGTCCCCCACCAACAGGATCTCCATCGCCTCGGTCCAGGGAATCTGGCGGGGCAGGCGGATGGTGGACGCCGACATGGGGAAGAGCCCGCGCTGTACTTCGGAGATGGCGATCTTGGCGCTCTCGCCGGCCACCCGAATGTCGGTGGCCTGCAGGATCTCGGTCCCACCGGCGTAGCAGTAGCCCTCGACCGCAGCCAGGAGGGGCTTCTTCGTGCGGTACTGCTTCAAGAACCCCTTGAAGATGATGGACCCGTCGGTTCTGATCCGTTCCTCGAACTCGTCGGCCGGAGGCTCCCCTCGGGCCATGGCGCCGACCAGCCGGTCCAGGTCAGCCCCGGCCGAAAAGCCCCCCGCGGCTCCGGTCAGAATGGCCACGCGGACCCCGTCGTCTCCGTCGATGAGGTCCCAGGCATCGGACAGGCGGCACAGTACCTCGGCATTGAAGGCGTTGCGCTTGGCCGGGCGATTGAGCGTGACGGTGACGACGTGGCCGTCCTGCTCCACCAGCACCGCTGGTTCGGCCGTCATCGGTAGGCAGGCTGCAGATCGGAGCTGACAATCCACATGGCGAAGTACTGGGCGGCACCCCCGTAGGCATGGCCCAACGCCACTCGCGCCCCGTCGACCTGATAGTCACCGCCGCGCTCGCGCACCTGGTTGGCCGCTTCGAGGCAGCGGATCAGGCCCGAGGCGCCGATCGGGTTCGAGGAGAGGACACCACCCGAGGCGTTGACCGGAAACGACCCGGTGATCTCGGTGTCCCCGTTGTCGGTCATGTGCCAGCCCTCGTTGATCGGGGCCAGCAGGAGTCCCTCAAGCCACATGGGCTCGTACCAGGAGAAGGGCACGTAGATCTCGGCGCAGTCGATCTGGCCCCGAGGATCGGTGATGCCGGCCTCCTGGTAGAGCACGGTGGAACAGTCGACACCCGCCTGGGGACGGACGGCGTCGCGCCCGGGGAACTGACCGAACTCGGTGCGCTTGGCGTGGGCGATGACCCACGCCGGCTTCCCGGGGCTCTTGCGGGCAACGTCTTCGCTGGCCAGCACGACGGCGGCGGCGCCGTCGGAGGAGGGGCAGGACTCGAGGAAATGGAGCGGGTCCCACAGCATCGGGGAGTCCCGCACCTTCTCGATGGAGATGTCCTGGATGCGCAAGTGGGCGTGCGGGTTGCGGAGGGCGTTGCGCCTGTCCTTGACCGCCACCTTCCAGCCGATGTCCTCCGGCGCCCCGGAGCGCTCGATGTAGCTACGGATCCAAGGGGCGAAGGTGCCACCGGCGCCCTGGCCGCCCGACTTCCCACCGGAGAGGGCCCACGTAGCGTTGCCCTCGGACTGCTTCTCGTAGCAGACGACGAGGACCCGGTCGTAGCGGCCCGATTCGACCATGGTGGTCCCGGTGATGGCCGTGGCCGCCCCGACCGATCCGGCCGTGTGGACCCGGTGGATGGGCTTGCCCACCGCGCCCAGGGCATCGGCCAGGGACAGCTCGGGCATGACTACGCCCTCGAGGGCGTCCGGAGCCTTGCCGATCACGATGGCGTCGACGTCGGCAAAGGTCATGCCCGCGTCCTCGAGAGCCTCGATGGCTGCCCACCGGACCAGGCCGTCAAGGGTGAGATCGAGCTTCTTTCGGTAGTCGGTCTGACCGGTACCGATCACTGCACATGGGCGCGCCATCAGTCATCTCCCTGGAGGACACAGATCAAGTTCTGCTGGAGGCATGCGCCGCTCGACGCATGGGCCAGGCCCCGTTGGGCCGAGCCATCGGCGATCCGGCTGGCCACCTCGATGACCCGGACCAGACCGGTAGCCATGACGGGGTGGCCGCCGAGCGGTCCCCCCGACGGGTTCACCACCGTGTCGTCGGTCAGTCCCAGCGCCCGGCGCATGATGATCTCCTCATGGCTGTGGGTGACCATGAGCTCGGCCACATCGAATGTCCCGTCGGCGCCGGCCTTCGCCGCGGCAGTTCGGGTCGAAGGCGAGTCGGTCAGGTCGCGATAGCCCGGGTGGTGGGACTCGATCCGGTGCTCGATCCCCTGGATCCACACCGGGCGCTCGCACAGCTCGCGGGCCCGGTCGCCAGCCACGATGAGCAGGGCGGCGGCGCCGTCGGCCACCGGCGCCACGTCGTGGGCCCGGAGGGGGGCAGCGTAGTGGGGCTGGTTGAGTAACTGATCTGCGGTGTCGGACCGTCGGACCAGGGCGTTGGGGTTGTCGGCGGCGGCCTTCCAGCTCCGTTCGACCACGGCGGCGAAATCTGCCTCGGTGGCGATGTTGGCGTCGAGCAGGGTCCGGGCCTGGACACCAGCCATCGACGCTGGATCGAGCCCGAGCGGCGCAGACAGGTAGGGGTCGCCCTGGAGGGCGAAGATCTCGCGGTTGTTCCCCGGCGACGAGCGACCCGACCCGATCACCAGGGCTACGTCGATGTCCCCGAGCTGCAGCCGGATCCACGCTTCGAACAGGGCCCAGGCCCCGTCCATCTCCACATGGCTCTCGTACACCGGGGGCCATGCCCCCACGCCGTCGATGTTCATGACGAAGGCGAACGGGGCGCCGGAGAGATAGTCGCAGCTGCCGGCCAGGGTGAAGTCGATGTCGTGACGCTCGAGCCCGGTACGGGACAGGAGGTCGTTGACGCAGCGCATGATGAGCACGGGCTCTGGCCCGGCGAATGCTCCGTAGGCGGGCGTCTGCGAGACGGCCACGATGGCTACGTCGCGGGAATGATCGGTCACTGGGTGAACTCCCGAAGTTTGTTGGCGTCTGCATCCGGCTCGCCGGTCGGATCCCATCGCTCGATGACGCCCTCGAGGGGAACGGACCGGTTGTCGATCCCAGTCAGATCCCGCTCCCCCGCCGGTCGCCAGACCGCCTGGAGTCGCAGGCCGACTCGAATGTCGCTTTCTTCCAGATTGCGAATGTCCACGCTGATGAGAGGGGAGTCGCTGCCGTCCAGGAGGATCGACGCCCGGATGTAGGGCTTGGTCTCCTTTTGGCAGTAGTAGTCGATCGGAGTGATGACCGTGAACGAGGTCACCGTGCCCCGGTCGGCCACGGTGAGCTCGTCGTCCTCACCCATCTCGACCCGTTCCAGCGGGTCGTACCCACGACCGGGCACGTAGACCTTGCCTGAGGCCGGTGAGCGCTGGCCGATGAACCGACCATCGAGCAGGCCTTGGGCAAATCGGGCCCGGTGGGCATGGAGCGGCTCGTGATAGTTCAGCGAGATGAGCTGGACGATGGTGGTCACCGGCTCGGCTCCATCCGCTCCATCCCCGCTGTCGCGGACATGAACGCGACCCAGAGGAACGAAATGGAAGTCGGTGATCGAGCCCGTCCGTTCCTCATGGAACTGGATGGCCACCCGCATGCCGGTGGACATCTCGTCGATTGATCCTGCGTCTACGGCGTGGGCCATCGGATGGGCGGTGCCGTCCAGGAGGACGAGGGCAAAGGCGAACGGGTGATCGAACGGGTGGGTGGATGTGGGATCGGCCACCCAGGTCCACGACGTGACCGTGCCCTCGGTGGCCACTTCCACCAGCACGGGATCAAGGCCTTTGGCTGTTTCGGGGTCGTACTCGAGCGGGGGGCACAAGACTTCGTCCCCGTTTCGGATGCCCAACAGGTGTCCATCCCGAAGCCCGGTCAGGAACTGACCGAGCACGGGCCCGGTCGTCCGAGTGTACGGATACTCGAGTAGGAGGTCTACATCCGGAAGCATGCGTCGGTACGCTAGCAACCTGACCGGCCGGTTCGCTGTGGCACCGTTCGCGACCAGCCGTCGACAGCTGCCGGCCTTGTCGTGCGCCACGTGGCGGTGTCGCTATGCATCAAATGCCGGGCGTCTTGTCCGTGAGGTGCCCTCTGAACTGCCACCCGGCCACGGCAACCAAGGTTGGCCGGGACAACAAGGGGCCTACGCTGGCAGAGGCGAGCGGGTCGGCGGAGCTCCGGGGAGCTCCGGGAAGGAGCGAGAATGACGAACAGCGAACAACGAGGTTCTGTGCGCGTCGAGCCCGGCGGAAAGCGAGTCCGCGCCTACCTTCAGGGGCAGCTGGTGGCCGACACGCTGCGACCGCACCTGGTGTGGGAGCTGCCCTACTACCCCACGTACTACCTGCCGCTCGACGACGTGCGCGCCGAGCTCATCCCCACCAGCGAGATCCATCACTCACCCAGCCGGGGTGAGGGCCTTATCCACGACGTCACGGTGGGCGAAGTCACCGCCAAGGGAGCGGCGCAGACGTTTCCCGAGTCTCCGATCGTCGAGCTCCGCACGTCTGTCCGACTGGACTGGCCGGCCATGGACGAGTGGTTCGAGGAAGACGAGCCGATCTACGTCCACCCACGCGATCCCTACACGCGGGTGGACATTCTGGCCAGCTCCCGACACGTGGTCGTCGAGGTCGGTGGTCAGATCGTCGCCGAATCCCGCCAACCGCGCATCCTGTTCGAGACTGGGTTGCCCCCTCGCTACTACATTCCCATGACGGACGTCCGCATGGACCACTTGCGACCATCGTCAACCCAAACCCAGTGCCCTTACAAAGGCACGGCCACGTACTGGTCGCTGGTCGTCGACGGCTCGGAGTTCGAGGACGTGGTGTGGATCTACCGGTCCCCCCTGGCCGAGAGCCAAAAGGTCGCCGGCCTGGCCTGCTTCTATAACGAGAAGGTCGACATCATCCTGGACGGTGTTCGACAGGAAAGACCTCGTACCCACTTCAGTTGACACTGGTCTGAGGGGGTCGGGCTCAGGGGCTCACGGGCTGAGGCTCACGGCTCTCGCGCTCTCGGGCTCGGACCGAGGGGCTCGCTCTGGGGGACTCGACCTCGGGTGCTCGGCATCGGGTCCTCCGCTCCTGAGAGCTTCGGGAGGCTGCTCCTGAGCCTCGGGGGACTCGGCCTGAGAGCCTAGACAGGCTCTGCCTGAGAAGCCCGCTCGGGCTCAGGTCAGAGGGGCTGCCCGGGTGGTCAAGCCGGCTCCCAGGTGGGCTGTGTCGTTGAACCGCCGGATGGCCCACCGCTCCTTGGTGATCACCACGTGAGAGATCGAAGCGTTGTCGGCGCCGTTGAAGGCAAAAGGTAGGGAATGCGAAGCTTGGGCCAGAACTTCGCCGATCGTGCCGCCGTGGGAGAAGGCCACGACACGCTGGTCGGGGTGAGCGGCAGCCATCCGCTCGATCGCAGCACGAACTCGTTGAGCCAACGCTGCCGCAGATTCGGCTCCGGGAATGATGTCCCAGCGCTGCTCTTCGTACATGCGGAGGGTAATGGGGTCCTGCTCGATCACCTTCTGCCGGAAGAGACCGCCCTCCCATTCGCCGAGGAACACCTCCCGCAAGTCCGGTTCGACCACGGGGGTGATGGAGAGCCGGCGCGCCAGGGGTTCGGCTGTTTGGACTGTCCGCCGAAGCGAACTGACATAGATGGCGTCGATTCGCTCCTCGGACAGGCGCTCACCGACGAGGTCGGCCTGTTGCCGACCCTCGGGCGACAGCGCCGGGTCCCCCTGTCCATTGACCAGGTCAAAGTCCTGCCCTTCGACGGCCGGCTCGGATTCCCCATGGCGCACCAGGAGCACCTCGGTCGAGCCCGGCGGCGGCTGGAATCGAAACTGTCGATACGTGCGGGGAGCGTCCATCGCAGCCGAGCGTAGAGGATGGTTGGTCCCCCGAGATCGGCGCTCTGGGCCCGGGCGCGACTGGCGTCAGACAATCCAGCCGATAGCCTTGGAGATTCCGATTGCCTACTCCGGGAGCCCATGCCCCAGACACCCCCTGATTCGACGCGGACGTCATCTTCGACGCGGACGTCATCTTCGACGTCGGACGATCCCCCCAAGCTGACCGTCAGCCCCATCCAGGTCATGGCCAGCGCCCTGGCCTCGGTGTCGGCGGCCGTCGTGGCGTCGCTCTTCAACGTGACCGGAACGATCCTCGGTACGGTGTTGGTCAGCGTGATCGCCACCACGGGAGCCGCCGTCTACAGCGCGTCGATACGGCGAGCCCACGAACGAATACGACGGGCGTCCAAACAGCGTCCAGTCCTGCCCTCCACCGAGCCCCGACCGTACCCACCGCCACGCGGAGACAAGGAAGTTCCCACCGCTCTGGCCGGTCTCGCCAATCTCGGCAATACCGATCAGGGCGCCCGGTCGGCGCGGCGTCCGCAACAGCGGAACTGGCGCAACATGCGTCTGCCCATCGTGGGCGCCATCGTCGCCGTACTGGTGATCGCCATCGTGTCGCTGACCGTCATCGAGCTGATCGCACAAAGGCCTATTTCTGCAGTGGTGCGGGGCCAGTCCGGTTCGGGACAGACCTTTTTCGGCGGTGGTAGCGGGACCAAGACAACGACGACGACGACCACAACAGCGACGACAACGACGCCGACGAGCACAACGTCGCCCAGCGGGACAACCCCGACAACCACTCGCCAGTCATCGGGCGCCACCACGCCTTCCACTAGTACGACCACAACGACACCACAGAGCACTACGACGACCACGTCCGGTGCAGGCGCCACGTCCGGTGCAGGCGCCTCGGGCGCCTCGGGCGCCTCGGGCGATCAGACAACTCCGACCACTGCGAAATAGCGTCACCGGGTGGCCCACCATCCGGGGCCCGCATCCACAGCTCCGGTTCGAGTGAGCGCATCACAGGCAGCCGCTGCACGAGCGAGGCTGAAACCGGTGCGGCGCAAGATGGAGTCCATGGTGGTGGGCGAGGGCTCCAGTGCGGCCAGGACGGTGCGCTCGTCGTCGCACAGTTCGACATGATCGAAGGACTGCTGCACGCCTGCAGGACCGGAGGTCGAATGCGTGTCATGGATTCGCCTTTGCGAGAGGTCCGAGGGTCGATGGTGCTCATCACGCCGTGAGCGCGCCGGCACCTGCCCTGACCGGGAGCCCGTTTCCGATGTGCCAGACCGGGTCGACGTCGATCTGCTCGACGATCGGTCCCGCCCCTTTGCCGCAAAGAACGTCGAGGACTGGATGGCCGGCGCCGGAGCATCTTTTCCGCATCGGGACAGGGCCACCGCGGTCAGGACATCGTCGAGGTCGCGGACCGGCGTGCACCCGTCGACCAGCAACCCGTTGGTGCCCGCCGAGGCAGGACTCCGCACCGAGCCCGGCACGGCACAGACCGGTATGGACCGACGGGCTGCCGCTTCGGCGGTGTAAAGGGCTCCCCCACCGAGGTGGCACTCGACCACGACCACCACGTCAGAAAGGGCAGCAATGATCCGGTTCCGGGCCGGGAAGACGCGCGCCCGCGGGGTGGTTCCCAGGGGCGCCTCCGAGAACACCACGCCATGGCTTTCCACCTCGCGCCACAACAAGGCGTTGCTCTTCGGATAGAGGACATCGAGACCGGTGCCCACCACGGCAACCGGAGGGGCTGGATCGTCTCGCTCCGTTCGGAGCGCCCCGGTGTGAGCTGCCCCGTCGATACCCAGGGCCAGTCCCGACACCACGACGACTCCGGCCGAGGCCAGGCCACGGCCCAGCTCGGACGCCGTCTGCAAACCGTACGCGGTAGACGACCGGGTGCCGACGATGGCCACGCATGGTCGGCCCTCGACCACCGAAGGCGTGCCGCGGGAGAAAAGCACGGCCGGTGCCCCGGGATCGCTCCGCAACGCCGCCGGGTAGTCCGACGACGAGGGAAGGTGGACGCACACACCGGCGCCCCCGTACGCCGCGAGGACAGCGTCCGGGTCGGTGTCCCTTACCGCGCTCATGAATCGACGTTGCTCGTCGCCAGCGTGCCGACCGCTGGCCAGAGCCTCCCACGCCCGGATCGGGTCTACGTCAGCCAGGATCTTTGCCAATCGCACCGGAGTCATCCCCGGCAAGCCGGCCAGGGCGGCGCCACAGGCCAGGTCGGACCCGGGCCGAACGCCGCCGTGCTCCATTGCTTGGTTGAATGCCTGGTTGCTCCTGTGCTCCCCTGCCCGGGTGCCGGTCTTTGGAGGGGAACCAGTCTGTGTCCGGGTGTCAGTCTGTGTCCGGACGACCGTCCCTGGGTGGGTGCCGGCTTTCGTCTGGAAGTCGGTCATGATTCGAACCCCAGCAGCGCCCCACGGCGTGACCGCAGGACAAGAGCCTCGTGGACGTGAGCGGCCTCGACGGTGTCACCGGCTCGGTCAAGGTCTGCCACCGTGCGTGCGATCCGTCGAACCCGGTGGAGACCACGAGCGCTCAGCGTCCCATCTCGGAGGCACAGCTCCAAGAGC
>DASXMT010000553.1:0-2381 GCA_036495505.1 Acidimicrobiales bacterium
CGGTGTCAGCTGCCTGTGCCCGGCCGGGGTGATCACCAACATCGCCGAGCACATCCGGTACTTCGGGACGACCACGTCACCACGGGCACCGGCGCTGCCCGTGGTCGAGGCGTCGGTGGTCGGTGACCTGGTTGTCGACGCCATCGTCGAGGACCGCTTCCTCGTCCTCACCACCCCCGAGGTGGGCGACGAGATCGCAGAGCGGGCTGCGGACATCGACAGGTACGTGCGGTCGAAGAGCCAGAGCGCCGAGTGAGCACCTCGGGCAAAGCGCCAGTCAGAGGGTCGGACGACCGGGGCTACGCTCCACGTCCATGACCCTTCCGCTCACCGGGATCAAAGTCCTCGAGTTCTCCGAACATGGATTCGTGCCGTCGGCCTGTGCCGCCTTGGCCGATTGGGGAGCGGACGTGGTCAAGATCGAGCGACCCGAGGGCGACCCGATGCGCCAGATCATCCGCCAGGGCCTGGTGGCCGACGTGGACGGGTACGACTACCTCTTCCAGTTGGTCAACCGCAACAAGCGGGGTGTGTCGATCGACGTACTCGACCCGTCCGGTCGTGAGGTGTTCGAGCGTTTGGTGGCATGGGCCGACGTGTACGTCACCAATCAGCTGCCCCGGGTACGACGCAAGCTCCACACGGAGCCCGAAGACCTGTTCAAGGTCAACCCGGCCCTGGTGGTCGCTCGGGGCCACGGTCAGGGACAGCGGGGCGAAGGGGCCGAGCTGGGCGGGTTCGACTCCGTCTCGTTCTGGTCGCGAGGGGGAGTGGCGCACATGCTCACCGATCCGGGAGCTGACCACTTGGCGTCGCCCCGCCCCGCCCTCGGTGACGTGCCGACGGGGATGTTCCTGGCCGGCGGCATCTGTGCCGCCCTGGTGCACGCCCAGCGGACCGGGGAGGGGGTGGTGGTCGACACGTCGCTGCTGAACGGGGCCAACTGGACCCTCGGACCGGACCTCGCCTATGCCTCGGTGGCCGGGACCGAGGCGCCTCGCCACACTTCCGCGCCCGGCGATCGGAGCCCCTTGGGTTGGACCTACCGAACCGGCGACCACCGCTGGCTCATGTTGATGATGCTGGACGAGGCCCGTTACTGGGAGCCCACCTGCCGCGCTCTCGGTCTGGTGGAGATGATCGAGCCATTTGCCGACGAGGCCGTGCGCCGCGCCGCCTGGCCGGAGATCTGCAATCGACTGGGAGAGACCATCGGCTCGATGGACCGCGACGACCTGGGCGAGCGACTGAGCAACGAACACTGCATCTTCTCCTTCGTGGCCACCCCCGCCGAAGTGGTGACCGATCCGGCCGTGGTCGAAAACGGCTACCTCATGGCCCATCCCACGCATCCGCCTCTGCGGTTGGCCGCCGCCCCGGCGCAATTCGACGACGAGGTGCTCCAGATCCGCCGGCCAGGTCCCGACCACGGTCAGCACTCGCGAGAGGTACTCGAAGAGGTGGGCTACTCGCCTGAGGAGATCGATGCCCTGGTCGGGTCGAACGTCGTTGTAGCCGGCCTGTAGGTGCTCGACCACGGCGGATTCGCCGTCGAGCCGGCGTCATGGAGTCGGTAGAGCGCCGGTGGTCGTCAGGGTCGTAGTGGTCGCGCTCTGAGAGCGGGCACCACTGCCCCAGCTATGGCCCGAAGCAGGCCGATCGTCGAGTTCGCCCAATCGAAGTAGTCCCGCCACGTCACTATCTGTCCATCGACAACCTCGAATGTTCCGCACACCCAAATCTCCATGCGCAGTGGGCCGAGGATGAGCTGGTCGGTGCGCTCGGTCAACACCACCGGGCCATTGGCCGCTATGCGATGCACTCTCACGTCGAAGCCCATGTGGCGGAAGTAGAGGGCCGCCGCCCTGGCGAATCGGTGCTTGCCGCTGATCGTCGGCAGGGACACGTTGGCGTAGACCAACTCGTCGGCGACGAGTGACACCGCGATCTCGGTGTCACCCTCGGCGAGTGCGCCGAGAAACCGCTGCACCACATCGATCGGATCCGCCGGGTCTGGCGTGACGGTCATGCCGGATCTCCTTCGCGCCTTGCATCCGAGTGGGGCATTTGCCCGCACGATGTCAGGCTAACCCTGCTTCAATTCTGACCGGTCTCGAACTGACCGGTCGCGAACTGACCGGTCCTGAACTGAGGGCCGCTCACGACCGTGCCGTGTCCTGGCTGAGGCCGCCGGGCATGACCATCCCTACCGGCTGCAGGTGCTGGCCCAGCATGGCGTCGAACTGGTCGGCCAGCGTCTCGGCATCCCAGCCCCCATCCCGGCTCATCCAGGCGATCTGCTTGGGGTGCTGGAAGAGCGTGAACGCCCAGTCGGACCGGCCGAACAGTTGCCCGTTGACGGCGGCGGCCCGGTCCGAAGC
>DASXMT010000554.1:0-1976 GCA_036495505.1 Acidimicrobiales bacterium
CTCGTAGTTGCCGACGGTGGCGATGGAGGATATGACGAGGCGTCGGGACCGGCGGACCTCGGTCCGTCCGGCCAGAAGGTCCTGGTGCTTCCAGAGGATGCCGTAGTCCTCTTCATGGATACACACCGCGTTGGGCAACACGTAGGGATGGCCCTGCTCGCTGGTCAGGGTGGCATCGAGATAGGTGATCTCGCCCAGGCAATCGCAGCCCAAGGTGAGGGAGTTTGCCATCCGGCCCAGGCCCCATTCGCCCACATCGAAGGCATTCTTCCAGCCGTGCATGGGGCCGGGGTCGCCGTAGGGGACCACCATCTCGGTGATGGAGACCCGGTGCAGGATGGGCCGCAGATGACCGCCGTCCTCATAGCCGATGGTGTGCAGGACCAGGCCGTCATGGGGGTCCATCGACACGCGCAGAGACCATCGCTGCCAGCGAACCAGGTTGTTGTCGATGGTGAAGCTGGGGCCCTCGGGCTGGACGATCTCCAACGGCAACAGGTCGGCCCGCAGGGGCTGGTGATCTTCGGGGAAGTAGCTGCCGGTCTCTTGGGGCAGCGGGACCACTCCGTAATCGAGCATGTCCAGGACCAGACCGCGGGCGGCATCCACGGTGGCGATGACCCCTTCGATGGGGCGGGCGTACCCGTTGTCGGCCGGGTTCTCCCGGTAATAGGAGAGGCAGCGGGCGATACGGCGGTTCTCTTCCTCGGGTCGGCCGAAGTTGCCGGTGGGCCAGGGGTCGATCTGCACCTTGTCGAAGTCGGTAATGCCCCGGAGCAGCATGGCCTTCTGCCAGTCCGGGTCGCTCTTGAGGGCATTGATGGCCCGCATGGACTCCTCGAACAACAGGGCCGGGCGCACGTCGGACCGCTCGACCCAGGAGACGATCGCCGCGCCGCTCGAAGTCCCTGGCGCAGCCATGGCCACGATGGCCTCGATCACCGTGCTCTCGGGGCCGGGCACGATGACCAGGTGCACCCGACGCTCGATGGGATCGCCGGGCCGAAAGGCCGACAGCGCCTCTTTCGACGGCTCGTCGAGGGTGACGGTGGCAAAGCGCGCCCGCTCGCCGATTCGCCCATCGGCCCGCACCGTGGCCACTGCGATGCGGATCTCCTCGGCGGTGAGCGGCTCGAGCGGGTGCTTCATCAGGTCGGGTGCCGGCGCCGTCTCAGGCGCGTCGGGCCTTGGCGGCCGTCGGGGCCAGGTCGGCAACCCGGCTGCCCGTCCCCAGGGACTCGACCAGGTGGTCGATGGCGGCGAGGGTAGCGGCGCGCTCGCCCGTGGTGAGGATGTACAAGGTGGCTTCGGTCAGGGCGCCGAACAGCACGCGGGCCAGCGCATCGGGGTCCAGGGCGACGATCTCACCTCGGGCCATGCCCCCGGACAGCACCCCCTTCAGCAACGCCAGTGCGTCTTGCCCGTCGGCAATGGTGCCCACGTCGAGCTCGGGGATCGTCCAGGCGTCCCGGAGGAAGAACTGCGCCTCGCCCAGATTGTCGAGGGTGTCGACGAACACCTCCAAGGCTCGACGAATGCTGGTGACGGTGTCGGCGTCGGGCTCGAGGGCGGCCAGTCCGTCCCGGGCCAGTCGCTCGTAGAGGTCGTGCTGGAGGTCCCGCCCGATGTCGTCCTTGTCGGTGAACCAGTAGTAGACAGCCCCTTTGGTCACACCGGCGGCACTGGCGATGTCCTCGATGCTGACTGCGTGGTAGCCACGGGCGGCGAATTCGCTCAGGGCCACGGCCAGGATGCGCTCACGGGTCTCTTGGCCACGAGGTTGACGACGGCTCATCAGGCGCCCCGTCCCGTCATCTGAAACGCCATGCCCCGTCCTTCCATGCCTGATCGTACGCCAAGTATGGAGGCCCGACGACCCTCCGGTCCAAGCGCGGATGCCCCGGTGAACGGAGTCAGGCTATCGGGACCAGGCCATCGAGCCTCCGGGGTGGCCATCGAACCGCCGTTCCAATCCG
>DASXMT010000555.1:0-3991 GCA_036495505.1 Acidimicrobiales bacterium
AGGTTGACCACGACCTCGAACCGCCCGGGGGCGACGCCCTCGGGCAGGCGGCGGGGCGGATGGGTCAGGTAGTCGACGGCGCAGAGGTCGGAGCACATCTCGAACCCCGAGTCCCGGAACTCCTCCACCACGGCCACGTACTGGTCCCGGGAGGGAAAGACCACGTCCTGGTCGGACTGGAGCAGGTCGCGTACCGAGCCGCCCCCGGACTCGCTGACCAGGCCGGCGCGGCCGGTGCCGGTGGCGATGTTCGAGTCGGGGGCCGCCGCCGCGCTCACAGAGGCTCCCCCACGCTGCGGGCGATGACCGGGTTCCGCTTGGGTGTCCCCAGCCGCACGGCGTCGGGACGCTCGGGCGTCCACCCGGCCGTGTCCTCGTCGGTTTCGGTCCGGGCGTCGTCGGTGTCCCCGCCCTCGTCGTCGGTGAGGAACTTCCCCGACGGCACGTCGACGGCGCCCGACTTCCACTCCGGGCCTCGGCGGGTGATCTCGCCGGTCCGCACCTTCTCGTGGAGGGTGAGGATGGTGTGCATCAGCGTTTCAGGGGTGGGCGGGCAGCCCGGGGCGTAGGCGTCCACGGGTACCACCTGGTCTACGCCCTGGACGATGGCGTAGTTGTTGAACATGCCGCCGGTGCTGGCGCAGACGCCCATGGAGATGACCCACTTGGGCTCCATCATCTGGTCGTAGACCTGGCGGAGGACGGGAGCCATCTTCTGGGACACGCGACCGGCCACGATCATGAGGTCGGCCTGGCGGGGCGAGGCCCGGAAGACCTCCATGCCGAAACGGGCCAGGTCGAAGTCGGCGGCGCCCACCGACATCATCTCGATGGCACAGCAGGCCAGGCCGAAGGTGGCCGGCCACATCGACGAGCGACGGGCCCACTTCACCAGGTCTTCGAGCCGTCCGGTCAGGAAATTGTGCTGGAGGTCCTCGAGGCCCATCGCCCCGCCCTACGCAGCCTGCCCGGGGCCGGTCGGCCTCGCCGGGTCGGGGCTCGCGGGTCGGGTGGTGGCTGCCGGCGCCGCCGGGCGCTGCTGCGAGGGGGCGATCGGTTCGGGCGTACCGCTGATGCGGGCGATGGTGGACTCGGACGTCCGGGCGGGCATACCCCCCACCAGCTTCTTGGCCGGGCCCCAGGTCAGGGCGCCGTTGCTGACCAGGTAGAGCAGGGACACGAAGACGATCCCGGCGAAGACCAGGATCTCCACCAGGCCGAAGGTCTGCAGCTGGCGGAAGACGACGGCCCACGGGTACAAGAAGATGATCTCGATGTCGAAGATGATGAAGATCATGGCGATCAGGTAGAACCGCACGGGGAACCTGGCCGGGGGCTCGATCGCCGGCACGATGCCACACTCGTAGGGGGCGACCTTGGCCGCAGTGGGCTTCTGTTTCGGGGCCAGCATCTTGGAGCCGATGAACGACAGGACGGCGAAGAGCATGCCCAAGACAAAAAGCACCAGGATCGGGAGATAAACGGCCACAGCGGATTCGTTTTACCACGCTGGCCTGGGGGCAGGCACATCGGAGTTGGGCGTGCACCGGCGGGACCGGACCGGGCATACCATCGGGGGTCGTGAGCACCCAACCTGCCAGCCCAGGCGATGCTTCGGGGAAGCGTTCCGACAACGACCGTGTCCGCCCCGTTGACGACCACATCCAGCCCGATGACGACCACATCGACCCCGCTAACGGCCGTGTCTCTCACGGCCGCGTCAGCCCCGACGCTGACCATGTCCACGATGTCCTGATCGTGGGAGGGGGGCCCTCGGGCTCGGCCTGTGCCTACTGGCTGGCCGAAGCAGGGTGGGATGTGGCCTTGGTGGAAAAGAAGGTCTTCCCACGGGAGAAGACCTGCGGAGACGGGCTCACCCCGCGTGCCGTCCGCCAGCTGGCCGACATGGGCCTCGAGTCGTCCCTGACCGGGGCCCACCGGTACGAGGGGTTGCGCGCCCACGCCTACGGCAAGGTGCTCGATCTCCCCTGGCCCGAGCACCCCAGTTTCCCCTCGTACGGCTACGTGATCACCAGGCACGACCTCGACCAGATCGTCAACGAGCGGGCCGAGAAGGCGGGCGCCGCCGTGTGGCAGGGGACCGAGGCCGTCGCTCCCATCCTGGCCGATGCTCCCTTTGGTGGCGGTTCTGGTGGCGGTTTCCGTGCCGATGAGGGGTCAACGGCCGGTGCGACCGGATCCTCGGCTCCTCGGGACCGGTTGACGGCGCACAGCCTGCCGGCCTGCGTTGGTGCCGTGGTGAAGGACAAGGAGAGTGGGGAGAGCCGCGAGATCCGGGCCCGCTACGTGGTGGTGGCCGACGGGGCCAACTCCCGGTTCGGGCGGATGCTGGGCACCGGCCGGAACCGGAACCAGCCCATGGGCATGGCCCTGCGGGGCTACTACCGCTCGCCGGGGCACGACCAGACGTACATCGAGTCCCATCTCGACATCCGGGACTCGGACCGCAACGTGGTGCCCGGCTACGGCTGGATCTTCCCCCTCGGCGACGGCCGGGTCAACGTGGGGGTGGGCCTGCTCTCCACCGACCGCCGCTGGAAGGGTGTCAATACCTCCCACCTGATGGACGCCTTCGTGGCCTGGGCCCCGAAGGACTGGGAGCTGTCGCCCGAAACGTGCCTCGGGCCGCCCACCGGGGGCAAGCTGCCCATGGGGCTGTCGGTGGGGCCCCATCGGGGTCCGACCGCGTTGCTGATCGGCGACGCCGGCGGCTCGATCAACCCCTTCAACGGCGAGGGCATCGCCTACGGCTACGAGACCGGTCGCCTGGCCGCGGCATCCTTGGGTGAGGCGCTGTCGGGCGACGGGGAGGTGGCCCTGGCCCGCTACGAGCAGCGACTCGAGGATGCCTACGGCCTCTACTACCGGGTGGCCCGCGCCTTCATCAAGATGATCAGCCAACCGGAGCTCATGAAGGTCTGCGTGGGGACGGGGATGCATTCCCAGAGCCTGATGTCGTGGCTGTTGCGCATCATGGCCAACCTGCTGCGACCCGATGAGCTTGGGCCCGCCGAGGCCGCCTATCGGGTCCTGGCCACGGTGGCCCACACCTGGCCTGAGCCCGCCGCCTGAGCTGGCCTGCTGAGCCCGCAGGCCGAACCCGCCGCGTGCGCTGGCCGCTTGCGTGACGTTAGGTCCGCCGCTTGGGGCCGCCGCTTTCGCTGCCTGCTTGCACTGGCCGCTTCCGTGACGCTAGGTCCGTCCCGCTGCAGCGACGCGCTGGACCATGGCCGTGTAGGCAGAGTCGACGGCGTTCGACGAGACCGTTGTCCCTGTCGTCTGGAACGTGAGGCCGCTCTCCGTCCGCCCACCGATGATGAAGATGCTCTCGGCGAGGACCGTCCCCTTTCCGGGAATCTTGGTCGTTGTCGTGTAGGCGTAGGTACCGACACCTGCCGGGGCGAACAGGGTGAACTCCGACGTCTGGGCTGACCCACCCGAGACGTCCACCGCAGCCGATGCATTCTGGAACTGGCTGTAGCAAGTGGGGAAGTTGGACTTGGTGAACGGGACGGCATCGGACGTGGCGTCGCCCGCAGTCTTCACCACGGTCGTATGCGACCCGACGATGGTGACGGGGGTAGCTGCGGTGGCAAAGGTGGGAGAGTCGCCCGCCGCCACCTGATCCGTCTGGGGCAAGCTGCCGAACAGGCCGCCGATGAACCCGTCAGGCATGCCGAGACAGGTGGCGAACTGGTCGACCACGTTGGCCTGTGACCGTTTTTGGGCTGGCGTGAGACTGGAGTTGACCGGCGGCACCCTGGCCCAACCGGCAGGCAGGTCGCTCAGCCGCAGGTTGACAGAGTTGGCCAGCTGCTGATCGGCGGTGGGCGGCGCGGTCGTGGTGGGCGGCGCGGCGTCATTGCTCGAATTGTTCGTCGCCCAGTAGACACCCCCGGCAATCAGCACCGCTGCCAGGGTGCCGATAGCCACGAACAGGGTGCGGCGACGCATGAACCGTCGGGGGCTG
>DASXMT010000556.1:0-4063 GCA_036495505.1 Acidimicrobiales bacterium
ATCCTCGGCGTCGTCATCCTCCTGAACCGGCGCACGGCTGACACGCCTGCAGAGGAAGGTGCTCGGCTCGATCTTGTCGGTACGGGCCTGTCAGCACTGGGGCTCGGGGTGGTTGTGTACGGGGTCCTTCGGATTGGGACATGGGGAGTCGTCCTGCCCAAGCCGGGGGCACCGACTTGGTTGGGCCTTTCACCGGTTATCTGGCTCATCTTCGCCGGTGGTGCCGTCCTGTTCGGCTTCCTTGCTTGGGAGGCGCATCGGCGGGACACAGGCCGACCGGCGCTGCTCGACCCTGTGATCCTCCGGGTCAGGCTGCTCCGCAAGGGACTGATGTCGTTCTTCTTCCAGTACCTCTTACAGGCCGGCCTGTTCTTCGCCGTGCCGCTCTTCCTCTCTGTTGTGCTCGGCCTCTCCGCCATCGCGACCGGAGTGCGTATCCTCCCCCTGTCGATCACGCTCGTGATCGCTGCCGTGGGCATCCCCAAGGTATTCCCGACGGCTTCACCGCGGAGGATCTGCCGGCTCGGCTTCTTCGCACTGTTTCTCGGGCTTGTCGTGTTCGTGGCGGCGCTCGACGCGGGCGCAGGCCCCGAAATTGTCACCTGGCCGATGCTGCTGGCGGGCCTTGGTATCGGCATGCTGGCCTCCCAGCTCGGCGCAATTACCGTGTCAGCGCTGCCAGACGAACAGAGCGGCGAAGTCGGTGGCCTGCAAAACACGTTCTCCAACCTCGGCCTTTCGATCGGTACCGCTCTCGCTGGCGCCGTGCTGCTCTCCGTCCTGACGTCGTCGTTCATCTCCGGGATACAGAACAACCCCTCCGTGCCCAAGGACATATCTTCGAAGGCGCAAGTGGAACTCACGAGCGGGGTCCCGTTCATCTCGGACGCCGACCTCAAGGCAGCACTCAACGACGCTGGTGTCAAGGGCGCGACGGCCACCGCCATCGTTGACGAGAACGCAAATGCGCGACTTGACGCTCTGCGTGCTTCCCTATCGCTCTTGGCAGTTATTGCCGTCGTCGCGCTGCTCTTCAGCGGGAGTCTCCCAACAGACCCTGCGGGTGGCGGGGCTGAGGACACTGAGATCTCGACGAGAGAGCCCCGCGCCCGCGAGCCCGCTCAGGCGATCGATGGACACCCCTGACTGATGGTTGATCTGCCCTGAATGGCGGCACATGGAGGTGACACCTGGGGACACACTTGAATTTGGGTGTTAAGGACCTTCCCAAACCGGCCTCGGATTGCCACACTGGTCTCATGACTGAGCTGAACGACGCGGAAAGACGGGACCGATTCCAATTGGCCTTTGAGGAGCTCAAGCAAGCGATGGAGCAGTTGCCATCGGCGGTCAAGAACGATCAACGACTTGCCCTTTGGAAGACGATCCTCACGCGCCAAGCCGAGATCGAAGGGCTGTATCCTGCGGTGACCGAAGAGGAGATAGAGCTCGAACGAACGAACCGGGGGGACTGAGCCGCCGAACGGTCGTACTGCCGTCGAAGCCTCCCTGCATTCCGGGTCCAGGCCCACGCGGAACCAGCTGTCACAACCCCGTGCGAACCAGCGTGTGGCCGACCTGGCTCAGTGGGGGAATGGGTGGCTTGGAACACCAGGGGAAGGCACCGGCGCGTCTTGACCTCGCAACCGCGATGTGAACGATGGAGGATGCATGGCGATCCGGGTGGTGCAGTGGACAACGGGCAACGTCGGCAAAGAGTCGTTGAAGGCGATCGTGGCGAACCCGACTCTCGAGCTCGTGGGGTGCTTCGCGTGGTCGCCGGCGAAGGTCGGCGTCGATGTGGGTGAGCTGGCTGGCATTGGTCCGGCCGGCGTGGCCGCTACCGATGATGTCGACGCCTTGCTCGCTCTGAGGCCCGATTGCGTTGTGTACAACCCCATGTGGCCGTCGGTCGATGAACTGGTCCGCATACTTGAATCTGGCGTCAATGTCGTCACCACGGCGGCATTCATCACCGGTTCGAACCTCGGTGCAGAGCGCGATCGGCTCGTCAACGCATGCGTCCAAGGCCGATCATCACTACTCGGTACCGGTGTCAGCCCCGGTTTCGCCGAGTTGGTGGCCGGTACCATCGCGGGGTTATGTAGTCGGGTGGACAAAGTTGTCGTGTGCGAGACGGCGGACACCACGTTCTACGACTCTCCCGACACTGAGCGAGCGGCCGGCTTCGGCCATCCGATCGACCATCCAGGCCTCGCCGAGATGGCACGGGCAGGAACATCAGTGTTCGGCGAGGCGGTCGCGATGGTTGGAGACATGCTCGGTGTCGAGCTGGACGAGATCGTGTGCGAGTCCGAATTCGCCCAAACGACAGAGGATCTCGTGATGGCGTCCTGGACGATCCCCGCCGGTCACGTTGCCGGCCTCGCGGCGAGCTGGCAGGGACGAATCGGTGGCCGGACCATCATCGACCTCAATGTGCGCTGGAAGAAGGGTCCGACGCTCGATCCACCATGGGTGATCGACAGGGACGGTTGGGTGATCACCGTGGAGGGGCTTCCTACGGTCACGGCGGCCCTTGATTTCCTGCCACCGCCGGACTTTCAGGCCGAGACGATCGAAGAGTTCATGGTGATCGGGCACATCATCACCGCGCTGCCTGCGCTCAATGCCATTGCACCCGTCGTAAATGCCCAGCCCGGCATCATCACCTATGCGGATCTTGCCATGCCTCTTCCGCGCGGATGGGTACGCGACGCCAGAAGCTGACGGCTCGGCTCGGTGCGAAGGGTTGAAGACAGTGTCAGTGCGTGCAGATCACTCGCAGTGATACGGACGCAAACAAAACCTAGGCCGGAGCACATCTCGACAGTGCTCGAACGCGATGCGAGGTCTCTACCGACGTCCGGACCCACGGTGTGCTTGAGGGTGGGCTATGAAATGTGCTGACGCTCATCCATCAGAGGGTGCTGCGTCCGGGTCGTTGGCTGCATCGGCGGCAACGGCTCGAGCCTTCTGCGCGGCAGGGGACTCCATGAGGTATTGCAGCGCCAACTCGGTGGAGCCCTCCCTGTTTGGATGGTGATGGGGGCGCAGGTAGCGCACGGGCGTCGTCACGACGAGCATCCATGGGCCCGGGACGCGGTACTGGCGCGCTGCCCGGAGCCAGTCCCGCCAGCGGGGCTTCGGCGGCGACGTCGGGTCCTGCGCCATGAGGAAGCGGACGCCACGGAGCCACCAGGCCAACAAGGAGGGGGCCGTGAACAGCATGGCGAGGCACCGTACGACGTAGCTTCCCGAGAGGTCCTGGTAGACGTCGTACACGAGTGAACGATGTTCGACCTCTTCGGAACCGTGCCATCGCAACAGGTCGAGCATCACGGGATCCGCACCGGCGTACTCGAGCCCCTTGTTCTGGATGACCCACTGTCCGAGAACGGCGGTGAAATGTTCGATCGCGGCGACATCAGCGAGGCGACGGTGCAGCCACCATCGTTGGAGGGGCTGGGGCCAGTGTGGCTTCGGGCTGCCGACCCGGGCGAACCACCGCTCGAGGCTGTCGGTGAACTCCGAGCTGTCGATCCCGTAGGAGGCCAGGTGTTCGAGCACCATGGCGTGGGCCCACGCGTGCCAGGACTCCTGTTGCACGAATGGCTTGATGGCCTGCGCGACATCGGGATCGGAGACCATCGGCGCTGCTTCGTTGACGACGCCGATGAACCAGCGCTCACCGGCGGGCAGAAGAAGATGCAGCACGTTGATCATGTGCGTGCTGAACGGGTCGTCCGGAACCCAATGCAATGGGGTGTCGGACCAGTCGAACCGCACCATTCTCCGATGATCCGGATGACCCTCTCTCACCTCGGTCGATGTGTCTGGTTGTGTTGCAACTTGCGTGACCACGTAAGCCTCCCGCCGATCGTTGCCGCGGTCAGCGACATCCCTCCTCGCGCGGTACCCGATTGCGACGCTCCCAATCCCCTCTGAAGCCCGGGCTCTCTGGCACCGCGCAAGGAAAGAGGCGCCATGCCCACAGGTGGACTGGGCACGTGCCCGCGAAAGGCGGAAAGGTGTGACGCCGGGTCGTTGCGACGTCGCCGGG
>DASXMT010000557.1:0-3070 GCA_036495505.1 Acidimicrobiales bacterium
AAGTCGGAGAGGACCAGGGCGGCGTGAGACAGGTTGGCGGAGGCCAGGTTGGCTTGGGACAGGTTGACCTCGATCAGGTGGGCGTAGGACAGGTTGAGGTGGGACCATTCGACCTTGCCGAGCTGAGCGCCACGGACACATATCGTTTTGTGGTCCGCGGTCGGGTTCTGGACGATTGGTGCACCGCACCCCGAGTACGGCACGGCCAGCGCTGAGAGCGGGTGGGCAACCATCGACACGGAGAGCACGGTCGTCACTCCGAGCGCGGCCGCCAGCACGCGGGACGGGAAGCCAGGCCAAAGCGCTGCGTCGTCTCATGTTGCGTCCCCTCTTTGAGACTTTCTCCTCACACCCTTCAGGCGTTCTCCCTAATGGAACGATTCGTTCCGTCGGGTCAGCGACCGTCCCGTTAGCTCGACGAGGTGATCGGGACAGGCCCAAGGGACGGTACGAGGAGAATGGCATGAGCCTACCGCGTGTCAGTTCCCCCTAGCCGTCTCACCTGACCCAAGACGCGACGAAACCGGCCTTGGCGTTGGGGTCGGCGCCCGCAAGGACCTTGGGTATGTCGCTCAGGCTGGCCACGAGGTTACGGATGTCCTCGGCCGGCAGCTCACCGGTGTGGCCGGCCTGGGCCAGTTCTCGCTCAGCGGCCAGACGGGCGGCCTCTGCCATCCAACGGGCGACCACCGTGGGGTCGGCGTCGGCGTCCAGAGCTGCCCTGTACTTGGCCAAAGCGCCGGTCACAGTCGTCCAGCTTCCGCGTGGCCGCCTCTCTTGTCGGGCCGCCGCCCCCTCGTCGGGGTCACCGACCGCGGCGAGCTGCTTACAGGTGACATCGAGGTTTTCCGGGGGCGAATAGGGCGGCCAACCAGTCGTCGAGGTCGGGCACGATGGCCTATTCCCGGATGTAAACACTCTTGGAGTGGTTCATGCCCTCCGCGAGCCAGGCCCCCGTCGATTACGTGCGGTTACTGGTGCCGGTCCCTGACACAACTCTGGGTAACTTCGGCGAGGTCAGGAGTTAGGCCGCAGGTTCGCTACGAAGAAATCGACGACCATTTTCGTGATCTCCTCTGGGCTGGGTTGGGCACCGGGTTCGTCGAGTGCGTGACCGCCGCCCTTCACCATCACCAGGGTCACGGGTACACCGGTAGCCTTGAGGGCCCCCGCTAGCTCCTGCGACTGGGACGGGTGGACGATCTCGTCGAGCTCGCCGTGGATGATCAAGAATGGCGGATCGTCGGTTGAGATGTAGGTCACCGGACTGGCGGCCTTCAGCTCTGCTGGTAGCTGTTCGGGCGGGACTGGGCCCAGCAGTGTGACGAAGTTTGCCTGCACGGCACCGCTGGGCCCCTCGGTGCTCATAGCGACGAGATTCGCTGGCCCTGACAAGTCGGCGACCGCTTCGACCGAGCTCGGGTACTTGAGGTATGCCCCGGTGTCCCATCCGGCCGACGGACCGGCCGTGCCCAATAATGCAGCCAGGTGTCCCCCGGCGCTGTGGCCCCAAGTTCCGATGTGTTGCGGGTCGATGTGCAGCTCCCTCGCGTACGCCCGCAGGTAGCGCACGGCGCACTTCACGTCCTCAATCTGTGCCGGCCAATGCGCATCGGGTCCCAGGCGGTACTCCACGTTGGCCACCACGAATCCCGCGGTATTGAGCGCCGGACCGATCTCGCTGATGATGAAGCCCCCCGTATCTTGGTCGCCGCTGATCCACGAGCCGCCGTGGATATAGACGGCGACCGGGGCCGGCTTGGCCAGGTCAGCTGGTGCCGTGATACGGGCGGTTTGATCGCTGCAGAAGGTGACGTTGATCGTCTGCCCTGCTGTGAGAGGTGGGGGGGCCTGGGATCCAGCGGAGGGTTCCGGCGTGCTGGCGCAACCCACAAGTCCAGTGGCGCACATGCCGACCAGCAAGACTGCGAACACCGATGGCCAGCGGCGCCACACACCTGCCTGCCGCTTGTCGCTTCCCGCTGGTGCAGTTCGGTGGATGGTAGAGGGGCGCACGCGATGTGGAGTAACGCGCCGAGATAGGAATCCAGCCCGGGTGAGACATTCGCACATAACGACTCCCAATGATCGGATGATGACCGCTCCGGAGTTGCGCGCGCATCGGTGTTCCTGTTTTCCCCTAATGTGCGGTCGATCAGCTCTGCTGTGCCACCAATGTACCGATGTGTCTTACAGACCCGGCCTTCGGGACTCGCAGCGCGACGTAGAGTGAGCGACAAGCACGACAGTAGCGTGAGAGGAACCTCCCTCATGATCAAAGAACTTTCGGACATGCCCTCCGGCGTTATCGGATTCGAGGTGGCCGGGAAGATCCAAGCTGAGGACTATCGCGATGTAGTACTTCCCGCGATTGAGCGAGCCGCAAAGGCGGGCGAGGTTCGGTTCCTTCTGGTGATACGAGAGTTCCAGGGCATGTCGGGCGGGGCTCTCTGGCAGGACCTAAAGGTGGGCGTCGAACACCTACGGGCGTGGAAACGCATCGCCCTGGTGACCGATATCGAGTGGATGACCCACATGACCGCGCTGTTCGGTTGGATGACGCCCGGCCAAGTGAAGACGTTCCCTATGGCAGATATCGATGAAGCGATCCAGTGGGTATCCAGCTGACCCTGGCCCGGCGATCGGGGGCGGTCTTCCCCAAGGGCGAGCATCCGAGGCCAGGCTTGAACCGTGGGGGGGGATAACCGGGATCGCTCTCGGCGAGGTCAACCGGGTTATCTGCCAGTGTGAGGATCGAGAAGACGTCGATGCGAACGAAGGAGGCCCAAGATGGCGAGGTTCGTGCTGATGTTCTCCAGAAGAACCCTCTCCAGAGGTCATGGACCGCTGGATGGCGTGGTTCGGTCAGTTCGGTGAAGCCGTGGTTGACATGGGAGCGCCATTCGCCGCTTCGGCCACGATCGCGGCGAGCACCCCGACACCGCTCGTCTCGTGACCGGCGACGTCGTGGTGTCGGTTCAGGCGCTTAAGAACGAACCCGGCGACGAGCTACAGATCTTGGAAAGTGGCAAACTGCTCCTGACGCTGTTGCAGCACGAAGTCGTAGATC
>DASXMT010000558.1:0-6626 GCA_036495505.1 Acidimicrobiales bacterium
CCCGGGCGCCGATCATCTTCGTGACCGAGCGGAACGAGTGGAACGAGGACTCGGGTGTCGAGCCGGTGCCCGGGGTGGCCACCACCAAAGACGACAGTCCGACGGGCACGGAATACACCCAGGGATACACCCACGGCGGCGACGGTGAAATCGCGTTGGAGGTCCTCCGGCGGGACATCGATTGCACCAAGGACCTGCCCGCCTGCAGGACGGACCAGGTCGGCACGGGGTAGACCTCGGCGTGCTCAGCGGGGACGGGCCATGAGGACATCGGCGAGAGGGGACCGGTCGAGGGCTCGGAACCGGCTCGCCTTCCAGCCCGTTCGCTCCAGGGCGGTGGTGAAGTACGCGTCGTCGAACCCGAGCTCCAGCCAGCCGTAGATACGGGTGGACCACAGGGAGTACCCGTCGAGCCGGGGTCCCCACGGGTAGGCCATGGCCGCGATGGGCTCGGCCGCGAACACGACCAGTCCGTTCGGGCGAACCACCTCGTGCAGGTGCTCGAGCATGGCCAGGTGGTCGGCGCAGTGGTGGAAGCTCTCGTAGAAGATGGCCGCATCGAACGGGTCGCCTGGATCAAAGGACAACATGTCCTGGGGGGCCATGGTCACATGCTCGGGTCGAGGACATCGCTGCTCGACCAGGGCACAGAATTGCGGCTCCACCTCGACACCGGTGACGTCGAATCCCATCGTGGCCAGATCGATGGTGAGGTTTCCCCATCCCGGGCCGAATTCGACGATCCGAGCGGGCGGCTCGAGGCCCATGGTCTTGATGATGAAGCCACGGGCAATCAGCTCTTCCCCCACGACCTGGGAGGACTCGGTGGCGTGCGGATAGGGCTGGTGCAGGGCCTGTTCGAAGTCGAAGGGGGAGCTCTCGTTCGCCGTCGAGTAGGACTGGCGTCCGGAGATCCGCTCGTAGAGGTCCCACACCCAGGCCCGGTAGTCGTCCGAGAACGGATCGTCGGGTCGATCGGTCGGTGGGGCGATCTCGAACCCGCGGAGGAACCGGCGAGCGGCATCCTCCGACTGGCCGAACAGCCGGCGAGCTTCATCGAGCTCCCGGTCGAGGTCGTCGAGGGTAACCACACGGGGAAGGGGCTTGCCCCGCAGGGCCTGGACTCGACGCCTGAGCGGGTCGGGCAGCGTGCTCAGACCCGCCTTGCCCATCGAGCGGATCAGCGAGGTTCCGTCAGCCACCGAAGTCGAATCGTCGCCGGCGGGGCCTGGAGGGGACACTGGACCGACCGCGCTCCCCAACGCGTCGGTGAGCGTCGCGTGGGCCCACGGTCAGAGAAGCGTCGGCCATCGGGTCATCTTGGCAGACCAGGACCTCGCGGAGGTCACGCCCCGGGCAACTGCCCTGGCGCGATGGAAGCCGGCCCACGGCCGGCTTCCATCCTCGTTCTGTGGTCCCCCATCAAGGCTCGGCCCTATCAGATGGTTTGAGGGCCTCTCGTCGGCAACTCAGCTTGTAGCTGATCGCGTTCCGGCCTAGTAGGAAAGGGCCTTGATCGACGGGGTGCTGGACGCTCGCCCGTCTGGTGGAAGACGGGCGGAGCACACCTAACCGGGTGGTCCATCCTCCTCGTGCGAAGCAATCGACGACATCGCCGACCCCCTTTCCTTCACGAAGGCGGAAACGTACCGTTCCGCAACTCCAATCTACCTCTCGGCGGGGACCATTTCATCTCTATCTCGACGGGCGCTGACACCCCAGCTCGAGGCCCTGCCGCTCTGAGCTCGGGGGTACCCGATGACCCGGGTCGGGGGTTGATAGACCGGCCCGGCCGGGTTACGGTAACCGGCGAACACGTGTTCGTTATCTGGGCGCGATGAGCCCGAACGAGGAGGCATCCCATGGCCGCAGTCAAACCCATTCCCGATGGCTATCCCCGTGTGATCCCTTCGTTGGTCATCGACGGGGCCGCGGCGGCGATCGAGTTCTACGGCACCGTGCTCGGCACCAGCGTCCGGATGCGCATGGAGTCCCCGGACGGGAAGGTCGGGCATGCCGAACTGCAGCTCGGTGACTCCGTGCTCATGCTGTCCGACGAGTTTCCCGACATGGGATTCGTCGGCCCGAAGTCGGTTGGCGGTACACCCGTCACCATCTCGGTCTACATCGAGGATGTCGACGCCGCTTTTCAACGGGCGCTGGACGCTGGCGCTACGGAGCTCCGCCCCGTCGAGAACCAGTTCTACGGCGACCGCTCCGGACAGTTCGAGGATCCCTTCGGGCACCGATGGAACGTGGCCACCCACGTCGAAGACGTCCCCGAGGAAGAGCTCGGGCGACGGGCTGCAGCGTTGATGAATGAAGGCTGACCACCGCCAGGTGCGCCGATCAGGTGCGCGACTGGCCTTCGCTTCAGCCAATACCCCACCGGTGGATCCATTGTGGCGTGATCCGGATGACCTCGCGGCTCATGCCGCCCATTGGCGGGTCGACCTCGACGAGAGCCTCGGCCACGCCGCGAACCTCGACCCCGCGCACCACCCACGGGTTGACTGATGCCAGGTCGTCGACGACAAGGGCCACATTCGGGTTGCCCTGGACATTGCGGAACTTGCGGGTCTCGCCCATGGCCATCCCGCCAATGAGAATCTGACCTGTCGCTTCGTCGACCGCGAATCCAACCGGGTTGTTCTGTGGCGCGCCCGAAGCATCGACTGTGGCCAGACGGCCAAGGCGTCGGCTGTGCAGGTATCTCAAGTCTTCGGTTGTGAGAGTCGATGGCATAGTCGACACGGTAAACCTTCAACCTTGGTCGAAGGGGTTGTAGCCGGCACCGATGACGACAAGGCGCATTCCGGAGGTACATACTGCAGTTATGGGCGGCGAAGCCGCAAGGCTGCAGGTACCTGATCGGCGGGACGCTGGCCGTAACTTGCGCGTCTCCTGGCACCCGACCCGGCAGCTGGTCGTATTCAGTCACTGGCGCGACGGTGTGTGCGTGGCCACCACGCCTGTCGAGCTCGCCGAGATTCCCACTGTGATTGATGTACTCGTCAAGGCACTCGCCGAAGCAGCACGGAGCCCGACGCCACAAGCACCAACACCAAGTGCTGGGTCGCTAGTCCATGACGTTCGAGAGGTACTGACGAGCTGGATTCGGTCTCGATCGGGGACAGTCAGTGGGTTGAAAACGCGGTCGCCATACCGCCACCACTGAGTTCGTCCTGCTCGCCGTTCGTCAGCCTCCCGTTGACCTCAGGTCCGCATCGCCCCCCGAGACCGGAGTAGACCGGTGCCCCACATCTGTCCGTGACCTACATTGATAGGGGGGTTGGATCACCAGCCGGGCACCGCGTCCCGGCCCGGTCCGACCGGGGAGGGAACTCATGAACGAAGTACCCGGGGTGATGCCGGCAGCCGTCTACCGGCGACCGGGCAAGGTGGTGGTGGAGGAGCGCCCGGTGCCCACACCCGGTCCCGGAGAGGTGCTGGTGGAGGTGGACCACTGCGGCATCTGCGGCACGGACATCCACATGCTGCTCGACGGTTGGGCCGAGAAGCCGGGCCTGGTAGCCGGGCACGAGTTCGCCGGCGCTATCGCCGCCCTCGGGGAGAGCGTCACCGGTTGGGAGATCGGCGAGACTGTTGTCGGCGGCCCCTCACCCCGGTGCGGGCGGTGCCGCCGCTGCCTGGAGGGAAAGCCCTCGCAATGCGAGAACCGCTCGGGCTCGATCGTCGACGGCCGTGACGGCGCCTTCGCCCACTACGTGCTGGTACACGAGACCTCTCTCCTCCGCCTGCCACCGGCGCTCTCACCGCGCCAGGCGGCGCTGGCCGAACCGCTGGCGGTTGCGCTTCACGGGATCACCCGTTCGGGAGTGGGTCCCGGCGACAGCGTGATGGTCATCGGGGCGGGACCCATCGGGGCACTGTCCATCGCCGCCCTGGTGGCCAAGGGCATCGGCCCGGTCACCGCCGTGGAGCCCGGCCAGAAACGCAAGCAGCTGGCCCGCGACCTCGGTGCCGCCGTCGTGCTCGACCCCTCCGACCTCGAAGTGTTCCCGATGTGGGAGCCCGAGCGCATCTCCGAGCGGGCTGCCCACGTCGTGCTCGAGTGCTCGGGCAAGAAGGCGGCGATGGAGGCCGGGTTCCACCAGCTGCGCCGAGGGGGCACCCTGGCCCTGGTCGGCGCGGGCTTGGAGCCCCCCACATTCGATCCCAACCGTTTCGTCCTGAACGAGCTGCATGTGGTGGGATCCTTCGTCTACGACAAGGGCGGGTTCGAGCGGGCGCTCGCATTGCTGGCTAGCGACGGGTTCCCGACCGACCTGCTGATCGAGGCCGATGACGTGACCTTGGACAAGTTGTCCGACGCCCTGGTGGACCTGGCCGCCGGCCGGTACGCGGGCAAGGTCATGGTGGTGCCCCGGCTGTCCGACGGGGCGGTCCCTGCAGTGGCCGCCACTGGGGACGCGTGATGGCACATCCCTATTACCCGACGGGCAATCCTCATTTCAACCATGTGGCCATGAGTCTCCCTGCCGACCTACTCGATGAAGGCGGTCGCCGTGACATCTGCCGCTTCTGGAGTGAGGTCTTCGGGTTCGACGAGATAGAGGTCATGACCGAGGACCGCCGCCGGCTGATCCTTTCGTGCGTGCACTGGGACCAGTTCATATTCCTTGTCGCTGAGGACGATCCCATGCGATGTCCGCGCATGGACCATTTCGGCTTCGCCGTGGGATCACTGGCGGAACTAGAGGGCGTGCAGGACCGGGCGGCCAGCTTCCGCACCCGTGACGATCGGGTCGACCTCGTCGACATGGCCGTCGACGATCAGGAAGTCGTCAAGATCCATTCGGTGTATGTGCGCTACCTCTTACCCATGATGTGCGAGGTGCAGTGGTGGGAGTTCGCGGCCTGAGCGTCCGCATGCAAGGGCTGGCCCTGCCACGCCTGCGGTAGCGTACGGCGATGCCGGGCGTGATCGAACAGCGGATCGCCGAGTTGGGGCATACCCTCTACGGCCCGCACCCGCCGCATGACCCGTTGGTGTCGGTGGTCGTCCATGGCGGGGTGGCCCGGACGTCCGGGCAGCTCCCACGGATCGACGGCAAGCTCATCTGCACCGGCCTCCTTGGCGACACCGTCACGGTCGAAGAGGCCAGCCGTGCCTCGGTCGTGTGCGCGCTCAACGCGCTGTCGGTGCTGCGTGAGGAGCTGGGCACCCTCGACCGGATCGAGCGTGTGCTCACCGTGCTCGGATTTGCCGCCGTGGCCCCGGGCACCCAGATGCAACCGGCTGCCATCGACGGAGCCAGCCAACTCCTGTTCGAGGTGTTCGGCGAGGCGGGCAGACACACCCGCTCGGCCATCGGGGTCAGCTCGCTCCCGCGCGGGGGCACGGTGGAGCTCGAGGTCGCTGTCGCCGTTCGCTGAGCCCTCAGATCGCTCAGGTCAGTCGAGCAGTGCTCGGGAATTGCGGATGGCCAGGGCGACCAGTGTCAGGGTGGGGCCGTAACCGGCGCTGGTAGGGAACACCGACGAATCGGCGATGGTGACATTGGGCACGTCGTGCAGCCGCCCCCACCGGTCGCACACCGAGGTTGCCGGGTCGTCACCCATGCGGGCCGTTCCCATCACGTGCTTGGAGACGGGGATCTTTGCTGCCGTGGCCGTGATGCCGAAGGGGTTGTCGTCGAGCATGGGCGAGGTCACGGTGGTGCGCCACTCGGCACCGGTCTCGGTCAGGATGGCCTCGAGCTTTTCGCCGTGGTACTTCGAGGCGACGATCTCGTGGCGGTGGGGTTGGTAGGTCGTCCTGGCCACGGCGAAACCCCGGGCGTCACGGACTGATGGGTCGAGGTCGACCCGGTTGGTGGCTTGGGGAAGGTCCTCGCCCTGCATGCACAACGCCACGAGGTGGTCCCGGTAGGGCGACTCTCGCATCATCACCTTGTGCTCGGCCCCCCAGGGGTAGGTGCTGGCCTCCATGATCGGGTGGGCCGGACCGCAGTGCTCGACCATCCCGCCCTTGATCCACGGCAGCCCGGCTTCTCTCGCCACTTCGAACGACTCGGGGTCGGGCACGATGTGGTCGTCGTGGAGGTGGGAGACGGAGCGGCCCTTGTAGTAATGGGTCCGATGATCGAGTCTGCCCAAACTGATCGTCTGGAAGTGGAACATGAGGTTCCGGCCGATCTCGGGGTGCTCGAGGCCCGAGAGCAGGAGCAGCCGGGGCGTCTCCATCGCCCCGCAGGCCACCACCACCTGGTCGGCCAGTTCCTCGTGGAATTCCCCCTGCGCGTCCTGCCATTCGACCCCGACGGCTCGGCCGTTGCGCAGGAGGATCCGGGTGACGAACGAATCGGGCCGGACCTCCGCCCGGCGGGTGAGGAGGGCCCGGCGCAACGGTGCCACCGGGTCGCCCTTGGCGTGGATAGGGCACCCGAAGAAGGCGCAGAAGCCGCAATTGTTGCAAGCCGGCCGGCCGTCGTAGGGAACCGAGTTGGCGCCGGTCGGGCCCGGATAGGGGTGGTACCCGAGCCGTTCGGCGGCCGCCACCGTGAGCAGCGACCCGTACATCGGTGCGCCCGGTGGCATGGGGTACGGCCCCGAGCGGGCGGTGGCAAACGGGTTGGCGCCTGCCTCGCCGGCCACGCCCA
>DASXMT010000559.1:0-3402 GCA_036495505.1 Acidimicrobiales bacterium
CGTGGACGACCGACCGACCCGCAACGGTGGGTCGTCCGCGACTGGTCACCCAACGTCCACTCAACGTCGACTGGGCGCTCGAGGACGGGCGTGAGGTCTGAGCTCACACGCCGGGCTCTCGCCGTGCCGGTGGCACCTGTCCTCGAACGGTGGGGATCACTCGCCGGCGAGGGCCACATGACGACGATGGCCGCCGCATGCCCCTACTGCCGCACTCCCGATAAACGGCACGCCGGCCCACGAGGCCATGACGGCCAGGAACAAGACCACGTACTCCCATCCGTTCACGTGGTTACGGCAGAGGTGTCCGCTGGTGCACTCGGTGGCGGTGCTGCGGGGTCTGATGGTGCCGTGGTGGCGGCCTGTGGCACAGCCGGTGCCGCCGTGTCCGGAGGCTGCGCCGAGGGTATCGCCGGCAGGACCGGGCGGAGCCTGGCCGTGGCGACGTAGGCGACCACGACGGCGACGATCACCAGTGGCATCAAGGCGATGGCGTCCGCCTCCAGGAACAGGCTGGCCAAAAGGACCGAGGTCAGTGGCAGTCCGAGCATGGAGACGGTCATAGCCCCGATGCCCATGGCCACCCCGGCGATGAGCGGCAACCCGGGAAGATGGGACAGGGCGATCCCGCCAGCCGCTCCGATGAACATCCCGGGAAAGGTCGGACCGCCGCGAAAGGCGCTCAACGAAGCCCCATAGGCCAGGCCCTTGAACAGAACCAGGAGCAATAGGGCGCCGACCGTCCAACTGGAGGCATCATGGACCAGCGACCCGAGTGCTGATTGGCCGGAGAAGAGCACTTCGGATGCATTCTGCCCCGATGCCTCGCCGAAGGCGATGGCACAGCCGGCGATGGCAACACCGATGAGCGGGGTCAACAGCACCATCCGCCCCTCGACCAGCGGTTGCAACCACAGGGCGATCCACCTGATGGCCGTCCCGACCACGGCGGCGGCGACGCCGATGCCAACCGCCCACAGCAGTTCAGCCCCGTCCGGCGTGGTGAAGGTGGGGATATGGGGGATGGCCAGGGTGAGGTGCCCGTATCCCGTCCATTTGTCCAGGCCGACGAAGATCAAGGAGCCGATCCCGGCGGCCAGCAGGCCCGGGACGAGGACGACTCCCAACAACGGGCCGCCGAGGCCGGCCGCCTCCATGAGCAAGAAGGCTCCCACGATGGGCGATCCGAGGAGCGTGCTGACGGCGGCAAAGCTCCCGGCGGCGCCGATGACCACCGCGGCCATGGACGGGGCGTCCCGCTTGACCAGGTGGACGGCGAGGACGCCCATCCCGCTTCCGATGGCGATCAGTGGTGCCTCGGGTCCCAGGACAACGCCGAGGCTGAGGGTGGCGAAGGCGGCAATGGCGATGCCCGGCAGCTCGATGGGCGGGACGGCTCCGGCCGCCTTGAACCCCTCGGCCGGCTTGTGCCCCGAGGTCCCGTGGAGGTACCGGATGCTCAGCCCGACGAGCAGGCCGCTCAACGCCAGCGGGAGTACGGGCCACCACGCCGGCTCGCCATGGAACCCGACCTCGCCCGGAAGGGTCGAGAAGACGTAGCTCTGTGTCTCGGCGACGGCCTTGAGGAAGAAGTAAGCGACGGCGGCGACCGGGACGCCGATGGCGGCGCCGAAGAACAGCAGGACCAGATAGCTCCGGGACATCAGGAGCTCCGTCGGGTTGGACACCGCCGGCAGCTCAGTCGCCGCTGGCGCCGGGGTCGTGCCCTCGGCCTCAGTCATCGATCGGTCTCCAGTGGCGAGCGGGTTTGTCGCTATCAGCGATCATTGCCGGGAGCATGCTTCAACGCGACACCTAAGGCGGATCAGCCGATCCCGCGGAGACCTGGGCTGACTCATCGGAAACTGGCGAGTTCGATCCATCGTCACCATTCGACCGAGTCGTCAACCGACGGGCCCACATCAGTACCCCTTCCAGTGCCAGCAGGTACGCCGCCAGTGCCACCGCGCTCCACAGAATGCCCGAGCCGGACAGGTTGCCACCGAAGACGAGGATGCAGCCCACGACGATCACGCCGAACAGTCGAAATCCCGAGGCGTGCTCGAGCGGGAAGCCGGCCACCCGCCGGACCCGCGCTGAGGCCTCAGGACTGCGGGTCTTGGCGGCCAGCTCGCCGAAGCGCAGGGCCAACCAGTGGAATCCTCTCCCGACCAGGCGACGGAGGGATCTCGGCCAGCGCGCCGGCCCGATGAGCCACATGAGGACGGCCACGACGACCGAGACCAGCAGCGTCAGGCGAAGGGTGTCACGCAGGAAGTGGCTGAGCGTGTCGTAGACCGCCCCGGTGACCTCCGGGGATGCCCTGGCGGCGGCGTGGGTGACGAAGAAGTTGCGCTCATACGCGACCAACCCCAGGACCACGACAGTGGCGATCGAGACGCCGACGGCGAGACGCAGCAACGTCTTGCGGCGATCGACGGCGACCGCGATGGCAGCGGCAATCAGGACCAGGGCCACCAGCGGGACCACCCAACCGACCGTCTTGGCCAGGTGGAACACCCCGCGGATGGACTTGACCTGCGGCTTGGAAGAGACCGTCACCGACAGGTTGGTGGCGTTTTTGAGCCTGGCCTGGAGAGGATCGAAGATAGTGATGCCCTGTTTGTGCAGTCGAGCGATCCCTTTCTCGAGAACGGGATTCAACTGGATGGCGATTTCCTGGGCCTTCTGGCCGGCGGGGAGCTGGTTCCCCTCCAAGAAGGTGACCAGTGACGAATGCAGCCGTCGATTGGCCTTGTCCCATGCTTGTTGGAACCAGGTGCTGCGCAGCAGCGTCTTGAATTGGTCCTCGACAAAGCTGTGAACCTGATTGGTGATCGGTGCGGCGGCGAACGACGCCCTGGGCGGTAGCGCCGTGCTGAGGTGACCCTGCACATCGACCTTCTCGAAGAGGACGTCGGTTGCCCTGACGGCGACGTAATCGGTGATTACTTGTTGGCGGGCCAGCGGCGCCATGGTGGCTACGAACTGATCGGTGTCGCTGATCGTCCTGACGGCCCAGACCGTGAGTACCGAGATCGGCACCAGCAGCGCCGAGAGGACCACCAGCACCCATGTCACGGACCGCCGTATCCGGTGCGACCGCTTTCCTTTCTTGCTCATGCCACTAGCCCGTGACTCCTCGTCGAAGCGTGACCGCTCCGATGGTCGCCGCACTCGGACATTCGTGCCTAGCGGGACCTACGACCATCGATATCCTCAAGTCCTCCGCTGATGAAGCGGGCCTCACCGAGCGGTGTGATTCGGAAGCATCCGCAGGGAAGGGTAGGCCATCACCCAAGTATCCGCGCTTTCTGTGTCTCGAACTCGGCATCGGTCAACGCGCCGGAGTCCCTCAGCGCGGCTAATTGCGTGAGTTGCTGGACCGGGTCGGGAGCGGCG
>DASXMT010000560.1:0-3818 GCA_036495505.1 Acidimicrobiales bacterium
GTCTTCGCCCTCGACGAGGTGGCGAACATCGCCCCGCTGCCCTCGTTGCCGGCGCTCGCGGCCGAGGGCGCCGGACAAGGGCTGGTCACCTTGGCTTGTCTCCAGGACCTGTCCCAGGCCCGGGCGCGCTGGGGACCGGAGGCGGAGGGCTTCTTCTCCCTCTTCAGCAGCAAAGTCGTGTTCCCGGGCATCGGCGACCAACGGACGCTGTCGCTTATCTCGACGCTCGCAGGCGAACACCCCGTCCTCATGCGCTCGAGGACCAGCACGTCGCTGCTCTCCGCGATCTTGGCCCCTAACTCGGCCCCGCCGACGACCACGAGGTCGATTACGTGGCGCCCGAGCCTCCCCCCCGACGAGGTCGCACGCGGGCGTCCCGGAGATGTGCTGTGCCTGTCCGGGACTGACATGCGTTGGCTGGGCGTCGTGCCCTGGCAACGCCACCCCCACTGGAGCCAGATAGCGGATGCACAATCCGGCATCGGCAACGAGCTGTTGCGCCCGGTCGAGTACTACTACCCAGAGGACATTGCAGAGCCCGAAGCGATCGGACCGCCTTCGAACACTGGCTACCTGGGACCTCGGATCGTGCGCCGCGCCTCGGACCGAAGCTGGGTGTGGGTCAACGACGGGGCGGCGACCATTCATGATCGCTTCGGGGTACCCCAAGTCTTGCCCTCTCGCCTCCCGGCAAAGCTTGCGACTGCCGCGAGCGACGACGGCGCTTCGCTGGCAGTGGCGGAGCCAGGCGATGGCAGGCGGGGCCACGACCCGCTCTTCGACGAAGCCGTGGATGGGGGATCGCCCGAATCCGAAGACGGTCTTGAGCTGCCCAGAGGGGTCACCGACCCCGAGGATCTCCGGCTCGTCATCGTGAAAATCCTCGGTCCGATCGAGGTCAAGGGTTGGCTCAGTCCACCCGAGCGCGCCTTGGTGACCGAGCTCCTCTGTTACCTCGCCCTCCACCGGAACCAGCGCTTTAGCGGCGACCAACTCCGCTTCGCTCTCCGACCGGACGCAGAGAGCGAACTCTCGGCCAAAACGCTGCGGACCTACGTGTCGATGCTGCGCAAGTGCCTGGGCCCCGACTATGTGCTCAGCGGCGGGGACGGCTACGGCGTTCCTTGGTTCGTGGACACCGACTACGCCTTCCTGGAACGACAAGGCAACGACGACATCCCCATCGAGAGGAATCTCTTCCTCCTCGACAACATCCGGGGCCGGCCCTTCGAGGGCGTGCCCGCCGGCGCCTACGGCTGGGTCTTCTCCGAACTGTGGATCTCCCGGATCGAAACGACCATCGTCTCGATGGTGCAGCGCTTCACGAGCCAGTGCCTCGAGGCCGGGCTGGTCGACAAGGCCGAAGACTGTGTTCGGCAGGGCTTGCTCGGTGTCCCCGAGGACCTCTCCCTGTGGGAGCTAAGGGTCCAGGTCGCAGGAGAGTTCGGCACCGGAGCGCTGAACCGGGCGAAGGCGGAGGCGAGCGCGGCGCTCGGACCCGATGCGCCGGACTTGTTTGGCTGATGACCCTGGTGGTGTAGTGACCCCATCGCTTGCTTTGGATCGGATCACGTGCAGCCGCCCGCGAACACCCTTGCGAGACATTTGAGGATGGAATCCTCCGAGGTCCGCATCAAGAGGCGGGGGGATGATGCGGAATTTCGGTCTGAGCTCGTACAGAACTGGGACCCCGGATACGTCGCGGACATCACCCTGGTTGACGGGACGGTAGTTGCGGCCGTGTTGATCGGGATCTCGAACTCGGCGCTGATCCTCGATCGGTGGGACAGCGACTCAAGGTCGCCAGCCGATGACCCTTTCACGTTGGATCTGATGGCTGTCGCCGAAGTCGTGGTTCCCTAGTTGAACGTGATTTCGGGTCGGCCATCCTTGATCAGACGTGGTGGGCTCAGACGATTGGATCGCAGGGCTTAGAGGGACCAACTATTCAAGCGATCCAAACCCGCCTCGGCGATCCGCTCCTTCACGGACAGATCGTTGGCCGTCGTACAGGTCGGTCAAGCGCGAGCGCACACTGTCATTGACTATCCGCCGAGCAGGTGCAATCCCCAAGCAGTCGAGGTCGCGACTAGTGCGTCGGATTCAAACAGTCTTGGCCCTCCTCGGATTTCCTCGCCACAGGTACAGACGTACACGCACGTGTGCCCGTCTGGCCCCGATTCCATCCGTTCCTCCCTCTTCGTGTGGCCGACAACCATCCGTTAGGTCGTACGAGGCTCTGACTGAAGCCTCTGTCCCTTCAGATTCGTGTTTGCTCCGGTCACGATGTTCCGTCTTTGGGTGTTTGTTGCAGCGCTGGGCCGTGAATCACGTGCTTCCCTTGACCTCGGTGTCACTGTGACTTCCATCTCGCAGTTCAAGAATTCGGCGAAGAGCTCGAACCACACCTATGGCCGTGGCTTTTCTCAGGTCTGATCCACCGATCAGTGGCCCGTCCAGCATGGTGTCCTCTTTTCGATGAACGCACTCAGGCCCTCCCTGAAGTCGGCGCTCGTCGTTGCCTGGGCAGACGCCTCGGCTGAGAGCTTCCATCCCACGCCATCAGGTGCATGCGTCCCCGTGAGAACCACATGCCGCGATGCGCGTACCGCGACGGGAGCGTTGGCGCAGACGCGACCCGCTAGTTCAAAGCTTGCTGTCAGCGCGTTGCCCTCTCGAACGAGCACGTTCACCAGGCCATAACGGTGTGCGGCTTCAGCATCGATCGGGTCCCCAGTAAGGGCGCATTCCATGGCGATATTGAGCGGAATCTTCCGGCCGAGCCGAAAAAGACCACCAGCAGCTGCGACCAACGATCGTTTCACTTCGGGGATCCCGAATGAGGCGCCTTCCGACGCCACGACGAGGTCGCAGGCCAGAACGATCTCGGTGCCTCCGGCCAAAGCAGGACCCTCGACAGCGGCGATGATGGGTTTCGTGCGGTCGCGTCGCACGAAGCCGGCGAAGCCGCCTCGCTTTGTGCCGAGGAGGGCGCCGTTCCCTTTATTGATCTCTTTAAGGTCAGCGCCAGCGCAAAACACCGGAGGCGTACCTGCGAGGACTCCTATCCGAATTTCGTCGTCGTCCTCTACCAAATCGACCGCGGACTCGATGCCGGCCGCAACCGCTCCGTTGACGGCGTTCCGTTGTAGTGGTCGGTTGATGGTGATGATGGCGAAATGTCCGCGGACCTCGTATGTCACGGCCTCAGTGAGCTCAATTGCTTCCGGCACGGTCGACTCCTTTTCGGAGAAAATTGCGGTCTGGGTGAGCTCCGCACATTGCGCCTTCCGAGTGCCGGAAGTGCATGCCGCGAGCGCTACTCATGGGAGCCAACACGGAAGGCTGGAATTGCCTCCCCGTCGGACGGGCGAATGAAGTCGACCTGAAGCTGAATTCCCTCATGCAGATCCTCTTGGGATGCGTTGAGGAGTGTGGCAAACATCCAGGGCCCCTCGGCGAGTTCAACCAGGCCCACGGCAATTGTCGCCGCTTCGCCATCTCTCGGGACTGGCCAGGAATGCGAGATGATCCAACTGACGAGCGTCGCCGTACCGGCCGCCTCGATCCACTCCAGAGTCGCGTTTCCACAGCGGCAATCGACACGCTCGGGACCCAGAAGGTCGCCACACGAACACCGCTTAATCATGAGGCGACCGTTGGCTGCACCGTCGAAGAAGGGGGCTGACCGATCGTCTCGAACGGCTGGAATCACTGTCATGACTTCAGCTTGCGCTGGGGCTTAGAACGAGTGTTGAGTGGAAGTCGAGCACGCCGCCGTTGCCGCTCACGAGCACGACGTCATGCTGAGCGACTTG
>DASXMT010000561.1:0-4123 GCA_036495505.1 Acidimicrobiales bacterium
GTTCGTGCCTACCGGTTCGATCCGGTTGCCGTGCCGGTCGGGACCGAAGCTGAGGTGGGCGGGAACCCTTCGGTGGAGGGTGAGCTTGACGGCACCGGGCTGACCGAACCCTTCCTTACCGTCCTCACCCGGACCCAGGCAGAACGCCCGGACATGTTGGCAGAGGCGCTGGCCTGCCTGGCCGCACAGACCGTGGACTCGCTGGAGGTCATCGTCCTCGTCCACGCCGATGCAGCCGACGTCGTCGCATCGGTGCGAGCGTTGGTCGCCACCTTCGCTGACGAATTCGCTTCGAGGGTCCGGGTCGAGCAGGTTGCCGGGGGCGGCCGAGCCGCACCGCTGAACACGGGCCTGCAGCTGGCTCGCGGGAGGTACATCGCCTGCCTCGATGACGACGACCTGGTCACGGCGGACTGGGCTGAATCTTTTCAACAGTGCGCGGAGCAAGGTCCCGGGAAGGTAGCCCGCTCCATCTGCCTGGCGCGGCACATTCGTGCATCCGAACCAGATGAGCAGGGCACGAGGGCACACCGGGTGACGTTGACCCGTCCACTCGCGGAGTTTGCCGACCAGTTCGATGCCCTACTGCATTTTCGGCGAAATGCAACGCCATTGATGAGCTTCGCCTTACCCCGAGCCTTGGTGAGCGAGCTGCACCTTACCTTTGACGACAACCTCATCGTCTGCGAGGACTGGGATCTCTTGCTTCGCTCCGCCCTGACCGTGGGAGTTGTGGACAGCGGGAGGGTGACGTCCATCTACCAGCGTTGGGACGGTGAGTGGACGACGACCTCCCATGTGTCGACCGAGCAGTGGCACGCCGCACACGATCAGTTTCTGCGGGGCCTGGATGCAAAGCCTCTACTCCTGCCTCCGGGGAGCGCCACGGGCATCGCCGCCTTGGTCGGGGGCTCGGGAAGACAAGGCGCCCTGGAAGAGGAGTACCGTCATCTTCACCACGAGTTCGTCGCGCTGGAAGAGCGGGCGCGAAATGCCGAACGCGAACGTGACGAACTGCGCAACTCGGAGTTTTGGCGGATGACCGCTCCGTTGCGAGCGATGTCCCACCGGTTCCGCTCGATGTTCGTCGGACTTCCGGCCGGTCACGACCACCGTCCCTAGGCGGCACGACCGACGAACCCACGGAGACGTCCTTTCCGCTCGGCCACGTGCGGGCGGCATCAACCGGGCGGCATCAACGTTGTCACTCAGACTGTGTAGGGTGCATTCATGGCCGATCAGAAAGATTTCTCCGATCTCGCCATGGTGCACATGCCGGCGTTGTACACCGCCGCCCTGCGACTGACCCGGAATCCCTCTGATGCCGAGGACCTGGTACAAGAAACCTACCTCAAGGCCTATCGGGCGTTTGGGAGCTTCGAGGCCGGGACCAATCTCCGGGCATGGCTGTACAAGATCCTGACCAACACGTTCATCAACTCGTACCGGTCTGCCAAACGGCGACCGGAGATTGCTGACGTCGAGGACGTCGAGGACCTGTATATGTACCGCCGGTTATCTGGTGATCAACCGACTGGCCTGGGCCGCAGTGCTGAGGACGAGGTGGTGGACCGGTTCACCGACACCGAAGTCAAACAGGCCATCGAGGCCCTCCCCGAGGCGTTCCGGATCGCCGTGCTGCTGGCCGACGTGGAGGGCTTCTCCTACAAGGAGATCGCCGATATCACCGAGGTGCCCATCGGGACGGTGATGAGTCGTATCCACCGGGGAAGAAAGGCGCTACAGAAGGCGTTGTTTGAATTTGGTGCAGCACGAGGACTCGTCGGTGTCACCGACGATGGCAGGTAGGGAGACCGTTCGCAGTGGAGCAAGACGGATCGAACAGTGAGCCGGGCCCGGATGTCCAGGTTCCCAAGCCGGACGTCATTTCCTTCTTGGACTGCGACGAGACGATCGAGCGGCTCTACTTCTATTTGGACGGCGAGCTGACCGAGACCCGGCGAATCGAGATCCAGCGTCACTTGGACCTATGCGGGCCCTGTGTGCAGGCTTTTGGCTTCGAGACGGAGCTCCGGAAGGTCATCGCCAACCGGTGCAAGGATCATGTTCCCGACAGTCTGATCAACCGGGTGGCTGCCGCCCTTCACGACGAGGCCCGCCGCCAGGCCAACTGAGCCCACCCTCCCTCCGGCGGGGGAGGTCTCCTTTTTGCCGGGTCCGTCCCTAGACTGACGCAATGGCCGATCCGAAGAGCATTCCGGCGGACGCTGGGTCACCAGCCGACGAGGCGGGATCCGACACCCCCGGTACCGCCGTTTCCTGGGATCTGGCTGAGCGCGTCGCCGCCTGGGTGGGCAATCGGAAGCCCCTGCCCGACGGCTATCGGCACGATGAGCTCCAGCGTGAGTTCGCCGAGCTCACCGCCCAGGCCGAAGAACTGGTGGCGGCGTCGACCGGCCTCCGGTCGCCGACCGGCTTGGCCCGGTCCCGGGTGAGCGACCGGCCCGGTTGGGTCCACGTCAACATCGCCTCGTTCCAGCGATTGGTCGGTCCCCACCTCGACCGCCTCGACCCTGCCTCCCGGCTGGCCTCGTCCAACTCGCTGACCGCTCGGCTGGCCGGGCCGATGGCCGGCGCCGGGCGCGCCGTCACCGGAACCCAGATGGGGCTGGTCTTGGGGTGGCTTTCGACCCGCGTGCTCGGCCAGTACGACCTACTGCTCACCGAGGAGTCCGTCGAGGACCAGGACATCGTGTACTTCGTGGGGCCCAACATCGTGGCCCTGGAGCAGCGCCACGGGTTCGAACCGAGGGAATTCCGTTTGTGGTTGGCACTCCACGAGGTGACCCACCGGTGCCAGTTCACCGCCATCCCCTGGATGCGGGATCACTTCTTGTCCCTGGTGAACCAGGGGCTGGGCTCGCTCGATCCGGACCCCTCCCGGTTCGCCGAGGCCCTCAGGCGCATGACCGAGGAGATTCGCGCCGGGCGCAACCCCCTTCGGGACTCGGGAGCCCTAGGGCTGGTGGCGACGCCGGAGCAGCTCGAGGGTCTCCACCGCATCCAGGCGCTGATGAGCCTCCTCGAGGGACACGGTGACGTCACCATGGACCGGGCCGGGGCGGCGGCGATCCCCAGCGCAGCACGGTTCAGCGAGGTGCTGCGCGAGCGGCGCCAGCAAACTCGCGGCCCGGCCCGGCTTCTACAGCAGCTGGTGGGGATGGAGGCGAAGCTCCGCCAGTACGAGGAGGGGGAACAGTTCATCGCCGCGGTCGAGCGGTCGGGTGGTACGGAGCTGTTGGACCGGGCCTGGCGCGGGCCGGAGTGGCTGCCCTCCCTGAGCGAGATCAGGAACCCGGCCGAATGGATCTCCCGTGTCGGCACGACTCCTGCCCTCTCCGGCTGAGCCCTCCGGGGCCTCGCTCCTCGACCGGTGCACGTTCCCGCCGTCGGGGTCCGCCCTGACCTGCGGTGTCTCGGGCGGCGCCGACTCCCTGGCCCTGCTGGCCCTGGCCGCAGAGGCCGGCTGTCGGGTGACTGCGGTGCACGTCGATCACGGGTTACGGCCGGGGTCGGCGGCCGAGGCCGACGTGGTGGCCGATGCCGCCGACCGCTTCGGTGCCCGCTTCGAGTCGGTGCAGCTGGAGTTGGTCGACGGCCCCAATCTGGAGGAGCGGGCCCGGACCGCCCGCCGCCGCGCTCTGGGTGCCAATGCGGCCACCGGTCACACCGCCGACGACCAGGCCGAGACCGTGCTGGCCAACCTGCTCCGGGGAGCGGGCGTCGATGGGCTGGCTGGCATGCGGGCCGGCGCCCGCCATCCCATCTTGGCCCTGCGTCGTTCGGAGACGGTCGCCTTGTGCGCCCAATTGGGCCTGGCGACGGTCATCGACCCGTCGAACCAGGACTCACGCTTCCTCCGCAACCGGATCCGCCACGAGCTCCTACCCCTGTGCTCGTCGCTGGCCGGGCGGGACCTCGTCCCGGTCCTGGCCCGCCAGGCGGAGCTCTTGGGCGGTGACGCCGACGTGCTGGCCGCACTGTCCGAGCTGGTGGACCCCACCGACGGCCGGGCCGTGGCCGATGCGCCCGAACCGGTCGGCCGGCGGGCCGTGCGCTCCTGGCTGCGAGGAGATGCTGAGCATCCCCCGTCGTTGGCCGC
>DASXMT010000562.1:0-7164 GCA_036495505.1 Acidimicrobiales bacterium
CCTACATCATGGCCCGGCCGTCCGAGTACGTCGGGGACGTGAACTCATCCGTCCAGGTGTGGCTGGTCCCCAGCGACCAGAACTTCACCAATTCGCTGAACTGGCCCCATGTGCGGGGCTACGCCGACATCTATGACAAAGCCATCGAGTGGCAGCCGGTCGTCGACCCCGCCGCGGCCGAGGTCGTCTTCGAGTCGACGCCGAGCCCGCTTTCGTGGCTCTCCCTCCAGGCCATCGCCGTCTATGCCCTCACCCTCATCGGGGCCCCGATCCTGCTGTGGCGGCGGCGTCGGGCCGATGCGGCCTTCGCCGGCACCCTTGCCGTGTTGTGGTGGACCACTGTCTATGCCTTCGTCGCCAGCTCCCTCGTCGAGGTCGGCGAGAACGAGCGCTTCCGGTTCGAGTTGGGGCCGGTCCCCCTGATTCTGGCCACGGTGGTGGCCTCTGCCCTGGTACGGGCCTGGTGGAACCGTCGGCCGGCGAGGCAGGTGCCGGCGGACCCGGCCCAGCGGCCGGAGCGCGACCTGCCGCCTCGCACCGCGGTGCCCTCCGCACCCTGACCGGCCCGGCCAAGGGCGGTCAGGTCCCTGCCCCTGCCCCCCGGGCGACGAGCCCGAGCTGGGCCACGGTCGGGAGCACGAAGGGCTGGAGCCACTCCCCCCCTGGCTTGGAGATATGGATGCCGTCGGGCCAACGGACCGCCGTGCCGTCCACCACCGTTTGGAACTTCCCCTCCGGATCGAGCTGCTTGTTCAGGTCGACGACCGTCACCGTCTGGCTGTTGTGGCTCGCCACCCGGTCGAGGATGGCGTTGAACTCGGTGACCCGCACCGGGTCGTTCTCCGGGAACGGCGTCCCGTTGGCCGCCTCCTCCGGCGGGTCGATGAAGGGCATGGTGAACAGCACCACCTTGGCACCGTGGGCCGAGAAGATCTTGACCGCCTGGTCGATCTCCTCGTAGAGGTGGTCGTCCCAGCCGGTCTGGCCGATGTGCACGACGTGGCCGTTCTCGAGGTGGTTGGTGATGTCCCAGCGGCCCATGAGCATGCCCACCACTTCGGGTTTCGACTGGGCGACGTACTTTGGCCACAGTGTCCTCCAGAAGCGACAGTTCGACACCGGGTCGGCGATGGTGCCCGAGACCATGGCCTTCAGATCGTCGAGGTCACAGCCAAGCGTCTCGTGGTTGATGACCCGGACACCGAAGCGGGACACGCTCTTGACCTCCAGCCCGATGGCCATGGTGACGGCCAGGGAGTCGCCGACCATCATGAACCGGACGGGGTGGGCACTGAACGCCCCTGCGGCTACCAATGCCTGGCGCTCGGCGGGCGGCATGGCCGTGCTCACCTGTACCGCAGCCGTTGCCGGCACGATGGTGCCCACGACGACCACCGCCACCGTTCCCAACATGAGAGCCGCAGCTGGTACGGCGGCCTTCAGGGACCGCCAGAACACCCCGTACATGACCGGGCGTTCCACCAGGTAGTAACTGGCTGCAGCCAGTGCGAAGGTCGTGGCGAACCGGGCGATCAGGAGCGTGATGCCGGTCAGGCCGGTCCGGGCTTCGTCGAGGAAGATGAAGACCGGGTAGTGCCACAGATAGGCGCCGTAGGAGATGGTGCCGAGCCACACGAGTAGGCGGAGCGACAGGAACCGGGCGATGGGCCCACCAGGCACACACACCGCGCCGATGATGATGGCGGCGGCCGAAAGGGCGGACAACATGAAGCCGCCCCGGTAGTCGACGGCCGACGTGCCCGTCAATGCATAGGTGAGCGTGAGGGTGCCGGCCAAGCCGGCCAGGCCGAGGAGGACCAGCAGCCAACGGAGCGCGAGCGATGTGGCCGCCGGGGCCATGCCCTCGTTCCCCATGCGCATCTGGATGATGGTCATGGAACAGGCCAGCACCGAGCCGACCAGGATGGACTGGGCATGGGTGTCGGTCCCGAAGTACAGCCGGGTGATGTTGGCGGTCGGGCTGTAGAGAAACGCCATCTCCAGGGCCGAGCCCACCGCTCCGGCCAGCGACAGGATCAGCAACACCCGGACGCCCCGCGCAAAGACCCGGGAGAAGTGCATGACGGCGAACGCCACCAGCGGCCACACCAGGTAGAACTGCTCCTCGACGGCGAGGGACCACGTGTGGGTCAGCGGGTACACCACGCCGGTGGCGACGAAATAATTTCCACTGGATGCGATCTGCCACCAGTTGGAAAAATAGAACAGGGCCGACAGCGAGCTCATCCGCAGATCGGGGTAGAGGCCGGTGGGCTCGGCCAGGCGTATCACCAGGGTCACCACCACGAGGACGATCAACAGCGCGGGCAGCAGGCGCCGGGCTCGGCGCAGCCAGAAGGCCGAGAGCTTGATGCGTCCCCGCCTCCGGTACTCGCTTAACAGCAGCCCGGTGATCAGGTAGCCGGACAGCACGTAGAAGATGTCGAGGCTGAAGAAGCCGCCCTGCAGCCATCCGACTCCGAAGTGGTAGCCCATGATGATCAGGAGGGCCACGGCCCGGAGCCCGTCCAGTGAGCTGATGCGATCCTTGCCGGTAGCCGAGGGCCGAGGAGGGTATGCCGGTTGTTCGGGTTTGTTCATGTCGTTGTGCTCGTCGGGGCTTCGGCTGCGTCACCATAGCGGCCGCCCAGCCGTCGCCTCGGGCGGGGTGACAAGCGGTCAGGGCCGATCATCCGCCCTTTACCGCCTCGGCCGGCGCGCCCCTCGAGCCGGACGATGCGACCGTCGAGCCGGACGACGCAATGATCAAAGGCCAGAATCTCGGGGCCAGCCAGTTGTAAAAGGCGTTGGCGACGGCCTCGCTGGCATTGTTCACGAAGACGTTGCCCTTGGCGTAGGACGGTGTGTGCACCCCGTCGGGTGACCGTACCTGCACGCCGTCGAGGTATTCGGTGAATAGCCCTTGGGGCGACAGGAGCTGCCCGTAGGCGACGACGCTCACCCGAGAGGGGAACTCGTGTGCCACCTTGGCGATCAGCCGGTTGTAGATGATCCGGCGGGCCGGTAAATCCTCGGGGAACGGGGGCCCGTGATAGGCGGCCCCGCTGTCCATGGCCGGCATGGTGGCGAAGTCGAAGTGCGCCCCGTGGGCGGTACCGATCTCTACCGCCTTACGCATCTGGGACAGCTCGTAACGCTGGAACGACGGCTCCTCGATATTGGTCCATCGGCCGTCGATGAGGAGGTCCTGGGACTCCCAGTTGCCGGCCACGAACAAGACGACGTCTCCCGGTGCGGTGCGGGCGACCACCTTGGCGTCGAGGGCCGGCCACTGTTGACTGGCCGGGGTGGCCGAGTTGCAGGCGGGAAACATGGCGAGCTCGGGGGTGGGGGGATTGTTCGACGCGTTGGTGCCGACGGCCAGACCGCACCCGTAGAGGCCGCCGTTGACCACGGTGGTGCCGGCCGGCGCGGTGGCGGCCAGTGCGTAGCCGAGGGTCAGCGCCGTGCTGTCTCCGAGGACCACCACCGACGGCGGCGTTGATCCGTGCGTCCGGAATCGGACAACGGTGGCCGCCGCGGTGGCCGGCACGATCGTGCCGACGATCACCACCACCGCCGCCGCCGCCATCGCCACCACGGCCGGGCCGATCGCCTTGAGCGATCGCCAGAATGTGCCGTACATGATCGGGCGCTCCACCAAGTAGTAGCTGGTCGCCGCCAATGCGAACGTCGTGGCGAAGCGGAGGGCCAGGAGCCACCCGCCACTCACCCCGGTCTGCTCGGAGTCGAGGTAGACGAAGACCGGGTAGTGCCACAGGTAGGCGCCGTAGGAGATGGTTCCGATCCACACAAGCAGGCGGCGGGACAGGAGCCAGGCGATGGGTCCGCCCGGCACGCACGCCGCGGCCAGGATGATGGCGGCGGCTGAGAGGGCGGACAACATGAAGCCACCCCGGTAGTCGAAAGCTGCGGTCCCGTCGACGGAGTAGGCCAACGCCACGATGCCGGCGAAACCGGCCGCGCCCACAACGAACAGGAGGCGGCCGGTCCTCGGGGACAGTGCCGGGGGTGCCATGCACTCCCCACCCCGGCGCATCTGGATGATGGTCAGGGAGCAGGCCAGCACCGAGCCGACCAGGATGGACTGGGCGTGGGTGTCGGTTCCGAAGTACAGCCGGGTGGTGTTCGCCAGGGGGTTGTAGAGGAAGGCCATCTCCAGTGCCGAGCCCACCGCGCCGGCCACCGACAGGATGAGCAGCACCCGGACGCCTCGTGCGAAGACCCGGGAGAAGTACATGACGGCGAGCACCACCAACGGCCACACCAGGTAGAACTGCTCCTCGACCGCGAGGGACCACGTGTGGGTGAGCGGCGAGGCGGGTGACGTGGCCACGAAGTAGCTGCCGCTGGACGCGATCTGCCACCAATTGGAGAAGTAGAACAGGGCCGACAACGAGCTCATCCGGAAGTCGGGGTACAGCCCGGGGGGCGACACGAACCGCACCAGCAGAGTCACCACCACCAGCACGATGAGCAGTGCGGGCAGCAGGCGGCGGGCGCGCCGCAGCCAGAAGGCAGAGAGCTTGACCCCACCCCGCCTGCGGTACTCGCCCAACAGCAGCCCGGTGATCAGGTAGCCGGACAGCACGTAGAAGATGTCGACGCCGATGAAGCCGCCCTGCAGCCAGCTCACCCCGAAGTGGTAGCCCATGATGGCCAAGAGGGCTACCGCCCGGAACCCGTCCAGTGCGCTGATGCGAGTCCTACCGGTAGCCGAGGGCCGAGCTGCCAACGCGACGGCGTCCCGTTCTGTCCTCGGGGCGGTCGTCATGGCATGCGCCCGGCGGGCCCCAGCGCCGTCACGTCGGCCCTGACGGCGGGTTGCAGCATGTTTCCCCGGGGTGGCGGTCAACGGGTCGTCGACGAGGACAGGACGCAATCGGTCGACCGTTCGATGGAGGCCGGTGTACCGCCGACCGGGCCGGCCGAGCACTGCGCCAGCGTGGTTGGTGAGGGGACCACCGCCGGCCCAGCCTGCTGGACGCCTGTCCACACCCAGGCCCCGCTCTGTCGGACCGGCCGCTGTCCCGTGGCGGCCGTCATCAACACCGAGATGGATCGGACCAGATGGACCCGTTCGTAGACCGGGAGCCCGGGTTCATCCGGGACCACCACCGTGGTCACCCCCCAACCGTCCAGCGCGTTGCGCACGGCGGCGATCTCCTCAGGCGTGATGGGCTGGGGGGTGTCCGAGTCAGAGATCGAGATGTTGCCGATGTAGGTCTGCCCTGCCTGTTCCTTCCCTGCCCGTGCAAGGAGGGATTGAGGCCCCCCGCCCCCGACCATCGAATACTGCATCCGGTCCACCGCCTGCCAGGTCATCGCACTCTGTTTGAAGGCGAATGGCACCGGGAAGGCCAGGACGACCTGACCGCTGTCGAGATGGGGCGCGACGGTGCGGAACCAGGTCGGGAGCACAACGGGCGTTGCCGTCAGCGGCAGATAGTCCGTGTAGTACGACGCGATGGGCACGAGCGCCACTGCAGCCACCACAGCCCCGGCCACGGCGCCGACGATGCCGGACGACGTCGACCGCATCCCCGGCTGCTTCCCGACCGTTGGGCTGGCCGGCCGTGCGTTCCGCCACCGCCTGGCATCGGCGTAGACGTGGTCGACGATGATGCCGAGCATAACCGCGGCGGCTAGATAGGTAACGAGCACGAACCGAGCCGGAATGACATTGTTCATCATGGGGAGATGCACGAAGAGCCGCCACGGCGTCCAGTGGTGAAACGCCAGCCCTAGGGAGAGGGGTACGCAGACCGCGCCGACCAATCCGAACAGCCACAGGCGACGGTCGCGGCGCCACAGGACGACCCCGGCGATCAGCACGACGACCAGGCCGATACCGAAGTACTGGCCGGATAGCACCGGGGCCTGGTAGCCGCCAAAGTGTTGAGCCAAGGCCGTGGCTGCCGGATCCGGCGACGGAGGCAGGAGGTAGCTCTTCAAGTGGTTGCCGCCGTAGCTGATCACGGAGTGCGGCCCCCAGATGGGTCCGCTCAAGTGGGCCGGGCCGCGGAACGCGAACCAGACCGGGTAGGCGAGCAGGACGATCGAGGTGATCGCCGCGGTGCCCACGGCCACGACGGCGTGCCCGACCCTGGGGCGCACCAGGTCAGGATGCCGGAGACCATACAGAAGGACCAGGACGATTCCGATGGCCAGGGCGATGGCCACGATGGCCAGGACCTCCGACCCGATCAAGAACTGCACGGCCACGAGCAGCCCGGTGACCAGACCGATCACCACCGGTCGCTGCCGCTGTCGAACCAGGGCCTCGTCCAGGCAGGCGACCAACAACGGCGGGACGAAGGCCGTCCCGAGCATCAGGTGACCGTCGGTCAGGCTCAACAGCACGAACGGCGAGAACCCGTAAAGCAGACCGCCGACGAATGCGGCGGGGGACCAGGACACCCACCGGCGGAGGAGGGCGTACATGGCCAGTGCCGACAGGAACGGGCTCAGGGTCAGGGCCACATTGAGTGTGGCGACCGGACCGAAGAGCCACGTCACCGGGGCAAGTACCACCCCGATGCCCACTTCTGCGGTATTGGACAGCAGGTTGATGCCGGTCGGATGGAACATGGCCGTCGAATACAGGGGGTTGAGCCCGTGCGAGATGGCGTACGCGGGCCATTCGAGGAACCAGGTGAACAACGACGAGTCACCGCAGCCGCAGGTCGTGGTGGACGTGGGGTGGCTCGACCACACGTGCCACCAGACGATCAGTGCCAGCACTAGGTAGATAGCCCCGCTGATCAGCGCGGGCCGGAGCCGGTGTCGGACCGGCCGGTCGCCACCGGGTTCGTGGTGGTCGGGTGGTCCACCGTCCGAGCCGATCGGGGTCGGCTCGTCGAGCACTGAGGAGCCGACGCGGAACTGGTCGACGGTCGTCATCGGTCCACCGCGTCGGTGCACACGCCCCCAGTAACGGTGTTCACCGGAGCGAACCCAATGCCTCGATCACTCTGACCCCATTATCCCATGTGGTTCTACCTATTTCAGTCTGGCTCGCCACACCCGGTCGGCATGTTACGGGCTGGTCGGCCCTGGGGTCCATCCACCCCCTGCGGGCCCGGCCCGGGTTGACGACCGGCTGCCTGGGCGCCACGACGCGGTCATTCGACCGCGATCGAC
>DASXMT010000563.1:0-6129 GCA_036495505.1 Acidimicrobiales bacterium
TATCTGTCCACCCTCGACGATGCGCCCCCAACCTGGCAGCCGGCCAAGGACGATCCAAGGGCATCATGTGAATGTGGTGCGTCCCCAACCACAGACAACTCGTAGAACGCTATTCGGCCGTCCCCACTGCGGCGGTATCGAGGTCGGTGACCGGATGACCGATCGATTCCGCCGCCATGGCCAGCGCCCCGTCGAGCAGTTCGAGGTCGCGCAACGTGAGCACGGCTGCGCTGGGCGAGAAGCCCGGGCTGCGCAGGGACCGCTCGACGTCATCGAACATGGAGGCCGACCGCACGTAGGGTTTCGCCGGCCGCTCACCCCGCAATCGAGCAGCCAGTACGGCGGTCGAGGCACTGAACACTTTCCGCGCCTCACGCACCTTGCTCGCGGTCGCTCGGCACGGCGCGGCCACGAGGACGGCGTCGAACACCAGGTTGCGACCGTAGTTGCGTGCGGCGGTAGCGGCGCCGAGGAACCGGGCCACTTGCTGGTCCTGGTCGATCCAGCCTCCGGGGTTCAACGGTCGAGCGGTGGCGTCGAGCGCCTGATACGCGGCGTCGATCTGGCGCCCCCACGCTCGAAGGTCGTCCGAGTCCTCATTGCCTTCCAGCCGCTGCGCCCCTCGGTCGGCCACGAAAGCCAGCGCGTCGACCAAGTCCGCGGCGGCGACACCTACCACCCTGCTGGTCGACAGCGGGAATACCACCACCACGGTGAGGATGGCGGCACCCGCGCCGACGGCCGTCTCGGCCAAGCGATTGAGCAACAGGCCATGGGAGAACTCACCCAGCGACAAGTAGACCTGGGTCAGGGCGACGGTGATGGCCATCGCCATGAAGGCGTAGTTGACCCGCACGAGGTAGAGGCCAAGGAACAACGAGGCCAGCACCACGACCACTGACCACACGCTGTGATGGCCCACCACGTCCACGAACGCCGTTCCCACGACGACACCGACAACAGTCCCGATCACCCGGTAGACGGCCTTGCGAACCTGTTCGATCGAGGTGTTGGTGCCGGCCAGGGCGAGCACCGCCGCGATCACCGCCCAGTAGAAGCGCTGCGGATCGATCACGCTACCGGCCACGATGGCAATGGTGACCGCCACGGCGGTCTGAATGGCAGCTCGTCCGTAGAGCGGAAGGGCCAGCCAGTTCGACCGCCCGGTGCGCCGGAGCGCCGATGCTTCGGCGGAGACGCCGGCCGAGCCGGGAAGCCACCCGGCCTGCAGGGCAACGGCCGGCCGGAAGGTATCGCCCTGGCCCTCATCGGACGGGTCGGCATCACCATCGGCCCCGTCGGCGGAGGCAAGCTCGGCAGCGCGCAGGGTCCCGAAGATATCGACCGATCGGGCGAAACGATGGAGGATGACCCGCTCGGTCGGGTCCGCCGGGTCGTCCTCGGATATCGAGGCGGCGAGGTCGCTCGCCACGCAGATCGCCTGCTCCGGCCGACCGGCGGCCAACTCCCCAAGCGCCCGACGCACCGCCTGGCGATGGCTCGGGGATAGGTTCATGGAGGTGAACGCGTCGACGAAGCGGGCGACGTTGGTGAGGGCAAGTTCGGTGTCAAAGACCCGCTGGTGCAGGGCGAGGACGTCCCGTCGGCGTTCACCCTCGACCTGGCCGAGCTGCCCCTCGACGATGAGCGCTGCCTCGTTGAGGCAGATGAGCTGTCGGTGCAGCTCCCGTCGCGCCCGCTCGCTGGGGGCGTCGAACAGCTCGACCGCCAGGAGAAGGATCTTCTGGGACCTCGCCCGGTACGATCGCATGGCTCGTCGTACCGCCCGATCGGGCTCGGGCCGGAAGATCAGCGTCCGGACGACGGCACCAACGGCCACGGCGAGCCAGATTTCGACTATGAGCCAACCCACCTGATCCAGACGGACCTCGCTCGAGAGGAAATAACCGAAGAAGTAGCCGAGGAACATCAGGATGCCGCTGATCGATCCGCGTTGCCCGAACCGTCGGGCAAACGCGCCGATCACGAGTAGCAGCACCATTCCCACCAGGGCCGGCACCCGATGGGGTCCGATCCACAGCCCGAGCGTCAGGGCGGCGCTGGTGATCACGCCTATGTAGACGAGGGTGATCGATTGGCGGGCGATGGTCGAGTCGTTGACGCTGACGGCTGTGTTGAGCGCGGTCACCCCGCCCAGCAGCATGGCGATGACCAATGCGTCGTGATGCTGGAGGGCGAGCGCTGCGGTCTGGGCCGAGCTCATCCCAGGACGAGCAGGGAGATCGAGGGTGCCGGTGGCCGAAGCAAACCACCATTCGATCAACAGGGCACACGCAATTGTGATCGCGCCTCGTGTCGCCACGATGAGTCGGTTGAAACCGGGATCCGACCCGGCCAGTCGGTCTCCGAGCCTTCGCCACGACCATTGCGGTGGCGCGACCCCACGACCCGGCGCCGGCGTCACCGCCACGGCTCCCGTGTGGTCAATGGTCCGGCTACCGTCGACGGCGACTCATTGCCCAGGCACGGTCACAGAAACATGCACCAAGAGCTGGGGCTACACGAAGGTCTGAAGCGCCCATGTTGCGTCCTCCTACTCCGTAGAGCGCCCCTGGATCGTTACCCGAGCAGGAATCACTCCAAACTCGCCCAGGAGTCCAATGCCCGAACTGACTTTCCTCCTGGTCCTGAGCATTTCGCACAGTTAGCTTGTGCGTACGCACACCGGCAATGTACATTACGGTCATGGATGCAAATGACCGGTTGGGTGCGCTCGTCGGGTTACTGCAGCGCGACGGTCGCGTCGAAGTGGCGGAGGCCGCCGAGGCGTTCGGCACCGCCGAAATGACCGTCCGCCGTGACCTCGATCGTCTGGTGGCCATGGGCATGGCCCGGCGGGTACGGGGCGGAGCCATCAGCCAGTTGATGCGCGGCGAGGAGCTGCCCTTCGCCATGCGCGCAATTGAGCACACCGAGGTCAAAGTGCGCATCGCACAGATGGTGGCGGCAGTGCTCCAGGACGGAGAGGCCGTGCTGCTCGACAGCGGCTCCACCACGATCAAGGTCGCCCGGGCGCTGACCGACCGGCGGTTGACGGTGATGCCGATGTCGCTGCACATCGCCGCTGAGTTGTCGGCCAGTGAATCGGTGCGGCTGTTGATGCCCGGTGGCGAGATCCGACCGGGTGAACTGGCCATGGTCGGCCCCTTGGCGGTGGCCAGCATCGCCGCCTTGCGGTTCGACACGCTGGTGCTCGGTTGCTGCGGCCTTTCCGACGGCCGGGTCACCGCTCATGACCTCGGCGATGCCGCGGTCAAGCAGGCCATGCTCGGATCGGCAGCCCGGGTGATCCTCGTCGCCGACGGCTCCAAGTTCGGCCAGACGGCCATGGCTGTGGTGTGTGATGCCACCGCCGTCGACATCGTCGTCACCGACGAGACAGCCCCGAGCGATGCCGTCGACGGGTTACGGGCCGCCGGTATCGAAGTGCTGCCTGCGTGACATGGCGGTGGCCACCGCGGAGCCCCAGGGAGCCGTAGCCAATCGGCGTACACGGACGGCAACCGTGGCTGTGTTCTTCACCCACGGGCTCCTCTTCGCCTCCTGGACCGCCCACATCCCCCAGGTCAAGAACCATCTCGGATTGACCGATGGGACTCTGGGCCTGGCCTTGCTTGGCGCTCCGGCGGGCTCGGTGTCGGCAATGCTGATGACGGCCCGGCTGTTGCCACGGTTCGGCAGTAAGGCCATGGTGCGCGCTTCACTCATCGGGTATGGCGCAGCCGGGATAGCGGTCGGCTTGGCCAGCTCGCTACCGGAGCTGTTCGCTGCCCTCTTCGTCTGGGGAGCGTTCCAGGGTGCCCTCGACGTGTCAATGAACACCCAAGCCGTTGCCGTCGAACGGTCCCAGGGGCGGCCACTGATGTCGGGGTTCCATGGTTGGTGGAGCCTCGGCACCTTCACCGGCGCCGGAATCGGCATCGCCGGTGTGGCCGTCGGCCTGTCCTTGACCATGCAACTCCTACTGCTCAGCGTACCGGCACTGGTCATCGTCGAATACCTCACCTCCAGGATGCTCCCGGACACCCCGACGCCTTCGGACTCCGGATCCGCCCACGGTGCGGTCGGCCGATTCTCGAGGCCGGTCCTCCTCCTCGGCGGCATCGCCTTCGCTTCCATGCTTTGCGAGGGCGCCAGCGCCGACTGGGCGGCGGTATACCTGCGAGGTCCCCTGCACATCGGCGCGGCGCTGGCCGGAGTCGGGTACGCCGCCTTCTCATTCACGATGGTCGCAGTCCGGCTGTCGGGCAACCGGCTGCTGACCCGGTTTGCCGCCCGATCACTTCTCCCCGTGCTGGCGGCCGTGGCCACCACCGGGTTCTGCGCCGGGCTGTTGAGTCAGGACGGGATAGCGGTCATCGCAGGGTTCGCCTGCCTAGGCATCGGCCTGGCCTTGATCGTCCCCACGGTCTTCAGCGCCGCCGGGCGCCTGCCCGGCCTCAATCCGGGCACCGCCATTGCCACCGTCTCCGCTTGCGGATGGTTGGGATTCGTCTGTGGGCCGCCCCTCATCGGGCAGCTCGCCTCGATTGCCTCGCTTTCCGTGGCGCTCGGGGTGATACCGGTGCTGACTGCTGGGATCGTCCTTTCGACGGCAGTGTCGCCGGCACTCGCCAACCGCCGGACTGGCGGTCCACCGTGATCACCCACCTGCTGGTCGACTTCGGCGAGGTGATGAGCAAGCCGCAACCGGCCGACATCCTCAACCAACTTGCTTGGCTCGGTGGCGTGAACATCGACGAGCTACGCCAGCGCTACTGGCGGTACCGGCCCGACTACGACCGGGGCCTATCGTCGGACGCCTACTGGTCATCGGTCCTCCACCGGCCGTTGGCGCCCGACGAGCCGCTGTTGGGACAGCTGGTCGACACCGACATCGGGGGCTGGCTCCATCTCAACACCCACACCCTGCGGATCCTGTTCGCATCCGCTGGCCGAGGCACCCGCCTTGCCCTTCTCTCAAATGCGCCCCATCCCCAGGCGGATAGGATCGACCGCTTCGGCTGGGCAAGCCTCTTTACTCACCGCCTCTTCAGCTGTCGCCTTGGCGTGGTCAAACCAGAGCCGACGATCTTCGAACGGGCCCTCGATATCATCGGGGCCGCACCAGAACAGGCATTGTTCGTCGACGACAAGGCGAGCAACACCGAGGCCGCCGCCCGGCTCGGGCTCCAGACCCTCACCTTCTCGTCCGCCGCCGACCTGGCCAGGACCCTATCCGACCTTTGTGTTGGCTACGCCCGTCCTTCGAGGTCCTCGATCAGCGGTGCCACGGCACCTTTCTTCCCTGGGTAGTCCAGGTCTTGCCCGTGGGCGTGGGCCGAGTTCGATGTCGCATCGTTCCAACGTTGGACGCTGCGTCCGGTCGCCCCGTTGGACGGGGAGTCCATCGTCGAGGATTTCTGGCTGAGAGGGAAAACGCAGTCCGGACGGACACGGCGTCGGGCTGTCCGTCATGGGGAACGTGGAGCATCCTCACTCCAAAGCGGTCGTAGGAGATCGGATCGGGCGCACCAGACCGCTCGGATGTGGGTCCGGCACAGACGTCAAGAACGTCTCGCCACGGCGCGGCGTCCACCATGGTCGTGCTGGTAAGACCGTCCAGGTCAAACAGGATGGCCCACATGTGGTCGGGCAGGCCCCTGACCGAGGTGATCCCCGTCATTCGGGCGACGGCGCTGGGCGCTCCGAATCCGGTGCCGGGCAGGCGGACCATATGGGGAAGTCTGAAGCATCAATGTAAACGTGGAGTGACTGGTGGATGAACGTTCGGTCGCGCCCGTTCTGGGTGCTCGTCAGTGCTGGCCCCAGGCCATCCGCTGGTTGAAACCCTGAACGGAACGGACGGCCACGTTGCTAAACTAGACGGGTTCCCGTGACCAATTTCCGGCAACGGATGATGTTCACCGCCGACCGTTTTTGATGTGATGCTCGTTGAAGGACCCTATGTTGAAGTGCAAGAACTGCGGGGATGCCCTCCCCGTCGAGAGAAGTAACAGCGGATACGACTACTGCACGAAGCCCGCATGTGTCGAGGTGTGCATGCGCAGCCCGAACGTGGTTGCTATCCATGTCAACAAGTCGAATGACCAGTACGTCCTTCGTAAG
>DASXMT010000564.1:0-2247 GCA_036495505.1 Acidimicrobiales bacterium
CCGCGGGGCTCAAGGGACAGGCGCCAAAGGGGCATGACTCATGACCGCAACACGGGAGTGTGGATCGGAATTCGGGAAGGCGCGTCTCCGTCCCGGCCTCCCGGGCCATCGGGCGCGCACGGCGGCTCGCACTCCCGGGGAACCCCCGCGCAGGCCTGCCTCCCGATCGGCACCAGGCCGGTGCGACCGGGACCGCATCGAAGCCCGGTCGTCTTAATGCTGACATGCATGCACTACTGCTTACAAGGCCCCCAAACCCCTATTTTTTTCAACGGCCCGCGACAGAGCTAGAACAGCGACGATTCCCGATAACGCCGCTCCAAGTCGGCCAGGAGTAATGGCCGTTTCTTCTTTGATCGGGCCTTCCTCATGATCTTCCGTCGGTCGATCGCCGCTCGCTGGCTCGGCGGCTCCGGGGCCGTCCGATAAGGTAGCAGGTCGGCCCCAGTGAATGGCTCCGGGTGCGCGACATGCGCATCCAACGCCGGTACCAACGTCGGACCTTCTTGGACGATCCGAACCCCCGCGTGTCGATGGCCGTGGATCCGCCGCTCGTGACTCTTGGGCAAGCGGAACCAACGCTCCAGATCCAGATTGTCCCGGATCTCCTCGAACTTCCCCTCGCCCACGAATAGCCCGGCGAGGAAACTGATCATCACCCCGGCCATCTGGCGACGGATGGGATCCCCATCCCGCTCGAACCGATCGATCAACGCCTCGAACTCCTCCCGGCGGTCGGCGCAACTCCCCCTCCCCGGGTCGAGGGTCGCCGCGACTCCCGCGACGTCCTTGACGTAGTCGCGGATCGTCTCTTGTTCGGCCCGGACTTCGTCGAGGCCTCGGTCGATGCAGCCGGCCAGGCGACCGAGTTGCTTCTCCGCGAACCCCCTTTTTTCTCATCCAGGTCCCGTTGGATCGAGGCGCGGACCTCATCCAAGGCCTCGGCCATCCGCAAGCCGGGCGGGTGGAGCGGTCCACCCTGATCGTCGTTGAGGATGCCGCGCACCGCCGCGCAGTAGTCGAGCACCACGGCGCCCGCCGCATCGGCCTGCGGTGTGGCTCGGTCCGCCGGTGCGGCCGGCTCCGCCGGTTCGACGGTCACTGCCGACGTCGATCCGGTGTCCGTTCGGGCCGCGTCCCCCGGCGCCTCGACGCCCTGCCGCTTGAGCACGGCCTGTTCGATCTTCCGCAGACCGCGCACCTCCTTGCGCATTCGGACCTTGGCATGGCTGTCGATCTCCGACACCGGCTTGGCCACGTCGCGGAGGAAATGGTTCTGGCAGTAGCGGTGCGGCACGCCGGGGAATTCCGCCGCGATCCCCGTCACGAACGCGTCCTGCCGGTCCGACAGCCACAGCCCCACCGGTTTGCCCAGCGCCTCGGCCCACCCCTTGGCCTGGGCGATCAGCCGCCGCACCTCGTCGGCCGTCGCGGAGATCAACGCCTCGGCGAACCACACTCGCTTCCGGGTCAGTTCCCTGACGACGTAGAGGGTCTCGTGACCCTTCTCGGGCTGAAGGCCGTCGATCGAGAGGATCAGCTCATCGACCGAGTGGTAGTGCCGGAGCAGGGCCACGGGGTCTTGCTGGCGCGCGGCGAGCATGACCTGGTAGCGACGGATGTACTGGCCGATGGCGTCATCCGACAGGGCGATGCGGTAGGAGTCGATGAGCTCGGCTCGGATCTGGGGGATGGCCCAATGCCGAGAGGATCGTCGATGGCCGATCCAGCAAAAGACGTCCCAGCCGATGGCCCAATGGGGTGGGGCGATGGTGACTTCGATCTCGGGGCTCTTGGTCTTGGTATGCCCGGGACAGCGGGGATCGGGACAATGATTGAGCTTGCAGAGCAATTCCACCGGGCCTTCGAGGGTATGGAGGTGGCGATAGCGGTGATCGCAGATGTACATCCTGCGTCCACAGACCGAGCAGTCGCGATCGAGGACGTCGAGCTCCCACGGCGTGAAATCGGTATCCGTAGGCCAATGGTAGGGCATCGTGCCGACCTCCCAGTCCTGGTGAAATCCCTGGCAGACAAATCAGGACAAGAGGTTACGCGAGAATCCTGGCACTTTCTAGCCACATGTCGGGCCGTTGAAAAAAATAAGTGGTCGACGCATAATATAGCTTCCAGTGCCCCGATGGCGGGGTCTGGCAAGTTTACATCGACGTAAGGGGCCACAAGATGGCGAACCAGGCTGACTGGCGTGAAGGCGTTGTGGCGGCACGGCAAGGGTTGAAGATCTTG
>DASXMT010000565.1:0-7644 GCA_036495505.1 Acidimicrobiales bacterium
CGGGAGAAGAGCCGGTCTTCGATCGACTCGATGATGGTGGGGAAGTCGGCGTTCTCGAACTTGGTGTTGCCGGGGCCCCCGGGGAACAGCGTGTCCCCGCTGAACAGGAGCGGAGTGCCCTCGACGACGAAGCACATGGACCCCGGAGTGTGGCCCGGGGTGGCGATCGTCCCGATCCGCAGACGCCCGACGGACAACGTCGACTCGTCATCGAGCAGCAGGTCATAGGCAGGCAGCATCCCGGCATCGGCAGCGGTGACCGCCACTTCGAATCCGGCGTCCCGCACCGCCTCGACGGCCTGGATGTGGTCCCAGTGACCGTGGGTCTCGACCACCTGGCGGACGCCGAGGTCCCGGCACAGGTCCAAGAGAAGATCGTGCTCGTTGGCTGCGTCGATCAGCAGGCCCTCCCCGGTGGCGCGGCACCGGACCACGTACACGTTGTTGTCCACGGGCCCGACCACCACGCGGTGAACCTCGACCGCCGTGTCCTGATAATCGATGATCGTGTCGCTCACAGCAGGCCTCCCTGGCTCGCGCCACAGCGTACCGTGGGGCACTACCCGTTGGTCATGGTGTTCCTGGGTCTGGTAGACAACGGTGACCACAGTCTCCTGGCAGGAGACCACAAAGGGGCATGAGGACCACATGAATTTCGCCTTCAGCGAGGAACAGGACGAACTCCGAACCGCTGTTCATCGATTCCTCGAGGACAAGTCACCCGAGACCGAGGTCCGGCGGCTGATGGAGACCACCGAGGGTTACGACCCGGCGGTCTGGAGCCAGATGGCCAATCAGCTCGGCCTCCAGTCCCTGACCATCCCCGAGGAGTACGGGGGGTCGGGATTCAGCTATGTGGAGCTGATCGTGGTGCTCGAAGAGATGGGCGCAGCGTTGTTGTGCGCGCCGTTCTTCTCCACCGTCGCTCTTGGGGCGAACGCCCTGCTCACATCGGGTGATGAGTCGGCCAAAGCCGACCTGCTGCCGGGAATCGCATCCGGTGAGACCATCGCCACCCTGGCCTTCACCGAGGACAGCGGACGATGGGACATCGACGGGGTGACCCTGGAGGCCGCGCCGTCGGGCGACGCCTGGACATTGAACGGGCACAAGTCCTTCGTCCTCGATGGCCATGTGGCCGACCTGATCCTGGTCGTAGGCAGGACCGACGCCGGCATCAGCCTGTTCTCCGTAGCTGGTGACGCCGAAGGCCTGACCCGAACCCCTCTGGCCACGATGGACCAGACCCGCAAGCAAGCCCGTCTGGAGTTCGATGGAACGCCCGCCCGCCTCATCGGGACCGACGGCGGGGCCGAAGCAGGCCTGTCCAAGACCCTCGACCTGGCCGCGGTGGCCTTGGCCGCCGAGCAGGTGGGGGGAGCTCAGCGCTGCCTGGACACCGCAGTGGAGTACGCCAAGACCAGGATCCAGTTCGGCCGGCCCATTGGCAGCTTCCAGGCCATCAAGCACAAGTGCGCCGACATGTTGCTCGAGGTGGAATCGTCCAAGTCAGCGGCGTACTACGCCGGGTGGGCCGCAGCCGAGGACTCCGACGAGCTGCCGGTGGTGGCCAGCCTGGCCAAGTCCTATTGCTCAGAGGCCTACTTCCACGCCGCGGCCGAGAACATCCAGATCCACGGCGGGATCGGCTTCACCTGGGAGCATCCGGCCCACTTGTACTTCAAGCGGGCCAAGTCGTCGGAGCTGCTCTTCGGGGACCCGGCGTACCATCGGGAGCTGTTGGCCCAGCGCATCGGCATCTGACCGGCCGCTCGGCCTGGTGCGACGAGAAGAGGCGATACTTGGTCCATGGCCTCGGGACAGGGCACCAGCAACTGGTCAGATCCGCGGGCATCGATGGAGGACCGCGACCGGTTCGTCAACCTGGTCCAGTACCACTACGCCCACGGACGCCTGTCCCCCGAGGACTTCGATGATCGGATCGATCGGATACTGGCGGCCGAGACGCTGGGTGAGCTGTACAAGATATGCAGCGATCTGCCCTTCCCTCCCCCCGAGGCGCAGCCGCCACGTCGTCGGTTCCGCCGCCACTGATCCGGCGTCCCTCCGAACTGTCGTATCGTCTGCGGAATGACTGACGCCCGACGCACCCTCAGCTGGATGTTGCTCGCCCTCGTTGCCGTGGTCACGGCGGGCGGAGCCTTCCTTGGGGTGTACTACTCACCCTCTCAGCCGGTGACCAGCTTGAAGCTGGCGGCCAAGAGCACCCTGGCGGCGACCAGCTACACCGAGGACCTGAAGCAGACGTCGAGCACCAACGGCGTCGGTCAGCTACACCTGGTCTTGCAGGCTCCGGACCGGGCCATCGGCTTCCAGCAGGCCACCGGCCAGCGGTTGTATTTCGTGATCAACAAGAACACCGTCTACCAGACGGTGCCGACCAAGATCTCCAGCTCGGTCACTGTCCATCATTTTCGGGTGGAGCACGCGACCAACCCCATCCCCCAGATCGATCCGTTGCCCTCGTACCTGAACCTCGTCACCCGGGCCAAGGCGGTCAATCGGAACGGTGAGGTGTACAGCTTCTCGCTGGCCACCAGCACCGGAGGGAATGCTCAGCTCCACTACACGGTGACCGGCGACTACGTGTCGAAGATCGTCGTCGACATCCCCGGCTCGATCACGACCATCGACGTCACCAAGATCAACTCCTCGCCCCCGATACAGCTCCCGGCCAGGTCGTTGATCAGCACCGGATCGACTCCGACCACCACCACCCCGTAGGCGTCCCCCGGCCTCAGCGGGGCCCTGCTCGGCGGGCCCTGCTCAGTGGGGGTCCGCCTTTGAGCGGCCCCATTAGCTTTGAGCGGCCCCATTAGCTTGAGCGGCTTCGAGCGTCGGCCCGTTCAATGCCCTCGTCGATTGCACACCGCAGAGAGTGGGCGTGACCGGCGGGGTCTGCGGCTTCGGTCAACCACCGGACCACGACGAAGTGCCGGGCGCCCGCTTCGAGCATCGGGCCAACAGTGTCAGGAGCCACCCCTCCGGTGATCCACACCGGCCAAGGTGAACGGGCCACGGCCTCGCGCACGTAGCCGAGCCCGGTGCCGGGCCGGCCCGGCTTGGTGGGGGTGGCCGAGACCGGACCAGCTGAGATGTAGTCGACCGGAGCCGGCGGGGCCTCCGGTCCGCCAATGGCCGCGTCGAGCTCCGGGGCCGCATGTGACGACAAGCCAACGAGGGCATCGGTGCCGGCCAGGAGGCGGGCGGCGACCGCAGGCATGTCGTCCTGGCCGACATGCACGCCATCAGCGCCGCTCGCTGCCACCAGATCGGGACGATCGTTCAGGATGAACGGCACCCCGTGGTCGGAGCACACCGATCGGGCCAGCCTGGATCGCTCGACGAGGGCTCGGTCGTCGAGCTCCTTGTCTCGCAGCTGCACGACGTCGACGCCGCCGTTGATGCACCCGGCCAGGAACTGTTCGAGGTCCGGGCGATCCGCAGTGCACAGGTACAGGCGACGCGTGCTCAGCGACCAGTGCTGTGCTGTCGTGCGCACGTGATCGCTCATGGGGACGGCGGGGGAAGTGGACCGCCCCGGCATGGCCGGCTCAACCGTTACCCGACGCCTTGGCCGCGGCCTTGGTCTTCGTTCCGGGAGCGGCCTTGGCCTTCGCCTTCGGCAACCCCTTTGTCTTTCCGGCCGTCGCCTTGGCCTTGGCCGGGAGCGTGGTTTTGGCCATTGCCTTTGCCTCTGCCTTCAGCTGCTGCTTGTACTGCCGGACCTTGCCCAGCGCCTCGCGGGAGTCGATGTCGGCTACGGAGCGGAACGTTCCCGGCTCGCCGAACGGCGACGAGGCCTCCTCCCATCCCGGCGGGCGGACGGCGAATTGTTTGCCGAGGAGGGCGACGAAGATGCGGGCCTTCTGCTCGCCGAAGCCGGGCAGCGCCTTGACATTGGCCAGGAGCTGGTCGCCGTTCTCGGCCGAGGTCCACACCGCGGCGGCATCGCCGCCGTAGCTGTCGACGACCACGCGGCACAGCTCCTGCACCCGGCGGGCCATAGAGCCCGGGAACCGGTGCAGTGCAGGCGTGATGCTGAACAGGGCAGCCAGCTCGTCGGGGTCCATGGAGGCCACCGCACCCACATCGAGCGTTCCGCCCAGCCGTTCCTTGAGGTCGGCAGGCGACTTGAAGGCACGCTCCAAGGGGATCTGCTGGTCCAGGACCATAGCGATCAGGAGACCCAGAGGATCCTCAGAAACGAACTTGTCGGCATCCGCGTCGCCAGAGATTTCAAGCATGTAGTTAGCCTAGGGGCTGATGACGGGATCGGCCCAGCCGAGCCATATCTCGGCCACCGCTCCTGACACGAGCCGCTAGAGGGGCGTTGCCCCAAGGGACGGGACCCGGGTCAGCACGCCCAGGGGTCGACAGTGGACCCATCGATGCCGAACCGGGCGATGGCGTCGGCCACGACCTGGTCGGGAATCGCCCACGACTCGGCCAGCCCAGCCAGGACGCTGACCACGATGTGGGCGGCATCCACCTCGAAGAACCTCCGGAGCGCGGCCCGGGTGTCCGAGCGCCCGAAGCCGTCAGTGCCGAGCGAGCTGAAGGGACGGGGTACCCACCGTGCCACCTGGTCGGGAACGGCGCGGATGAAGTCGGTGACGGCCACCACCGGACCCGTTCCATCGGCCAGAGACTCGGTCACCAACGGCACCTGGCGATCCGACCCGGGGTGCAACCGGTTCCAGCGATCCGCCGACAGGGCGTCTTCCCGCAGCGACTTGTACGAGGTCGCCGACCAGGTGTCGGCAGCCACACCCCAGTCGGCGGCCAGGAGGTCCCGGGCCTCGATCGCCGCCTTCCAGGCAGAACCGGAGAAGAGGATGGTGGCGCGGTGACCGCCCTCCACGTCGGGCGCCTCGGTGAATCGGTACAGGCCCCGGATGACGCCCTGTTGCACCCGTTCGGCCTCACCCGGGTCGGTGGGTAGGGCGGGCATCGGGTAGTTCTCGTTGTACAGGGTGAGGTACCAGTACTTGTCCTCAGGGTTCGGACCGGTAATCCGCTTGATCCCGTCCTCCATGATGGTGGCCACCTCATAGGCAAAGGCCGGGTCGTAGGCAACGACGCTCGGGACCACCGAGGCCAGGAGGAGCGAATGCCCGTCCTGGTGCTGGAGCCCTTCGCCATTCAACGTGGTCCGGCCGGCCGTACAGCCCAAAAGGAAGCCGCGACCGCGCATGTCGCCCAGGGCCCACAGCAGATCACCCACTCGCTGGAAGCCGAACATCGAATAGAACAGGTAGCAGGGGATGAGCGGCTCGCCCCATGTGGCGTACGAGGTGGCCGCGGCGGTGAAGGCGGCGGTGGCCCCGGCCTCGGAGATGCCCTCTTCGAGGACCTGGCCCGACTCGCTCTCGGCATAGTTGAGGGCCAGCCCGGCGTCGACCGGCGTGTAGCGCTGGCCCTCGGGTGCGTAGATACGTGCCTCGCTGATGATCGACTCCAGCCCGAAGGTGCGGGCCTCATCGGGGACGATGGGGACGATCCGAGATCCCACAGAGGGGTCCCGGATGAGGCTGCGGAGCAGGCGGGAGAAGGCCATGGTGGTGGAGGCCGCCTGGGTGCCCGAGCCGCCGAGCAGGTCGCGGAAGGTCGACTCCTGTGGGGCATCGAGCACTTTGGGGCGGACCACCCTCTGGGGCAGCGGCCCACCGAGCGCCCGCCGCCGCCCGGCCATGTACTGGGCGACTGCTGACCCGCGTTCGGGGCGGTAGTAGGGAGGGACGTCGGCTTCGAGGGCCTCGTCGGGGATCTCCTCGTTCAGGAACAGGCGGTCGCGGAGGGCCCGGAGCTGGGCCTTGGTCATCTTCTTGATCTGGTGGGTGGCGTTGCGGGCCTCGATCTCGGGACCGAGGGTCCAGCCCTTCACCGTCTTGGCCAAAATGGCGGTGGGCGCACCGACGTGCTCGCTGGCTGCTTTGTAGGCGGCGTAGAGCTTGCGGTAGTCGTGGCCCCCTCGGGGAAGGGCCTGGAGCTCCTCGTCGGACAGGTGTGCCACGAGGGCTTGCAGCCGGGGATCGGGCCCGAAGAAATGCTCCCGGATATACGCCCCCGACTCGACTGCGTATTTCTGGAACTCGCCGTCAACGGTCGAGTTCATCTTGTTGAGCAGAACGCCGTCGACGTCCTTGGCCAACAGCTCGTCCCAGGTGCGACCCCAGACCACCTTGATGACGTTCCACCCCGCGCCACGGAACATGGCCTCGAACTCCTGAATGACCTTGCCGTTGCCCCGAACCGGGCCGTCGAGCCGCTGGAGGTTGCAGTTGACCACGAAGGTCAGGTTGTCCAGGTGCTCCCGACCGGCCACGCCCAGGCCGCCGATGGACTCGGGCTCGTCGAATTCGCCGTCGCCCACGAAGCACCAGACCTGGCTGCCCGAGGTGTCGACGATGTCCCGGGCGTGCAGGTAGCGGTTGACGTGGGCCTGACCGATGGCGTTCAGTGGGCCGAGGCCCATCGAGACGGTGGGGAACTCCCAGAAGTCGGGCATCAGCCGAGGGTGGGGGTAGGAGGACAACCCGTGACTGGCCACGCGTCCGTCGGTCACCGACCCGACATCGGTGTCGTCCTCTGCGTTGACCTCGAATCGGAAGTTGTCCAGCTGACGCTCTGTCAGCCGCCCCTCGACGAATGCCCGGGCGTAGATACCGGGCGAGGCATGGCCCTGGAAGAAGACCTGATCTCCGGCGCTTCCCCCGTCCTTGCCCCGGAAGAAGTGATTGAAGCCGACTTCGTAGAGGGCGGCGGAGCTCGCGTACGTCGAGAGGTGGCCACCGATGGCGTCCGACCGGCCGTTGGCCCGGGTGACCATGACCGCGGCATTCCAGCGGATGAAGGCTCGGATCCGGCGCTCCAGGTACTCGTCGCCAGGGAACTCCGGCTCCTGGTCGGTGGGGATGGTGTTGACGTAGGGGGTCGAGACGGTGACCGGGAACTCCACAGCCTGCTCCCGGGCCCGTTCCAGGAGTCGCATCAGGAGATAGCGGGCCCGGTTCCGGCCGTAGGTCTCGACGACATCATCGAAGGCCTCTAACCACTCGGCCGTCTCGCCGGCATCGTTATCGGGTAGTTGGTGGCTGACACCGTCGAAGAGCACACCCCATGATCCCACTCCGGTGCGGACAATTGAAATCTCCTCCTCGTGAACTCTGTGTCACCTGCCCGGTCTTGGTCGCCGTGCGCCGGGCGATCTCCCGTGGAGGCGTGGCCGCCCCGCCGGTCTCGGCGCGCCGGGGGCCGGTGAACCAGGCATGCTTGTCGCATGACCCGACGCACACCGTCAGTCGATCTCTCACAGGGATCGTTGTTGGACGGCGATCCGATTGCGGTCGCCGACAGCGGCCCGGTGCAGGCCGGCAAGCCAGGTCCCGTGCCGGCCACCGAACCAGGGCCGGCGTTCGGTGACGGGCCGGTAACCGAGGTCTACACGGACGGCGCCTGCCGTGGGAACCCGGGCCGGGGGGGTTGGGCCTGGGCCGTCGACGGCGGTCCCTGGGGCAGCGGCAGCAAGCCACTCACCACCAATCAGCGCATGGAGGTCCTCGCCGTGATCGAGGCGCTGCGGTCCCTGCCCGGCCCGGTGCACGTGGTCAGCGATTCAAC